>DATLZJ010000355.1:0-8938 GCA_035574055.1 Caldilineaceae bacterium | reverse complement strand
TGGCGACCTATGCGCGGGTCAATGATTTTGGCTTTATCGAGACGCCCTATCGCCGTGTCCACGCTGAGGTGGAGCCGGTGGCCGAGGCGCTGTTGGGCCATACGCTGGATGAGGAGATCACCGACGCCGACGGCAATGTTGTGGCGACGCGCGGGACAGTGATTGATGAGGCGCTCGCCGCCAAGATCGCCCAGCTCTATGGCAGCGACGGCAACGGGAATGGGGCCGGGCGCATGGTTCGGGTGAAGCCCTTTGCCGGTCGCGAGGTCGTTTATCTGACCGCGGACGAGGATGAGGAGGCGTCCATTGCCCAAGCGTCGTCGCAGCTCAATGCCATCGGCGAGTTCTTGAACCCGCGGCCTTCGGCCCGCCGCGCCGAGACCTTCCTCTTCGAGCAACCGTCGCGCATCCGCTATATGGATGTGTCGCCCAAGCAGATTGTAAGTGTGTCGGCGGCGTTGATCCCCTTCCTGGAGCATGACGACGCCAACCGCGCCTTGATGGGGTCCAACATGCAGCGCCAGGCGGTGCCGCTGATCCGGCCCGAGGCGCCGATTGTGGGCACGGGCATGGAATATCAGGCGGCGATTGACTCCGGCCAGGTGGTTATTGCCAAGAACGCCGGCGAAGTCGTCAGCGTTACCGGCGACCAGGTCGTGGTGCAGGAGGAAGACGGCACGCGCCGGGTCTACCACCTGCGCAAGTACAACCGCAGCAATCAGAGCACCTGTATTGACCAGCGCCCCACGGTCTTTAAGGGCGACCGAGTAGCGCCGGGGTCCGTGCTGGCCGATAGCTCCAGCACCGAGAACGGCGAATTGGCGTTGGGTCAGAATGTAGTGGTCGCCTACATGAGCTGGGAGGGCGGCAACTTCGAGGATGCGATTCTGGTCAGCGAACGGCTGGTCCAGGACGACAAGTACACCTCGATCCACATCGAGAAGCATGAGATCGAGGCGCGCGAGACCAAGCTGGGGCCGGAGGAGATCACCCGCGACATTCCCAACGTCGGCGAGGACGCGCTCAAGGACTTGGACGAGGATGGCATCATTCGCATCGGCGCCGAGGTCAACCCTGGCGACATTCTGGTGGGCAAGATCACGCCGAAGGGCGAGACCGAGCTGACGCCGGAAGAGAAGCTGCTGCGCGCCATCTTTGGCGAAAAGGCCCGCGAGGTCAAGGATAGCTCGCTGCGCCTGCCCCATGGTGAGCGGGGTAAGGTGGTGGATGTCAAGGTCTTTGACCGGGACGAGCACCGCGACCTGGCTGCCGGCGTTGAAAAGATCGTGCGCGTGAGCGTGGCCCAACGTCGCCGCCTGACCGAAGGCGATAAGATGGCCGGTCGCCACGGCAATAAGGGCGTCATCTCGCGGGTGGTGCCTGTCGAGGATATGCCCTTCCTGGAGGATGGCACGCCGGTGGACATCATTCTGAACCCGCTGGGTGTGCCGGGCCGTATGAACATCGGCCAAATTCTGGAGGCGCACTTGGGCTGGGCTGCCAGCCGCCTGGGCTTCCTGGCCGAGACGCCGGTCTTTGACGGCGCCAAGGAGGACGAGATCGAAGCCGAGCTGGTGCGCGCCTGGCTGATTGATCGCGCCTGGCACGAGGCAACGGTGCGCGCCTGGCAGTTGATCAAGGCCGAGGAGATTCCGGCGGAGGAGTTGGTGGACGACGCCGATGCTCGGCGCATCTATCTGGTGAGCTGGCTCGAGCCGCTGGGCTACGACGGCGAGCGCCTCTATCGCGATGAGACCTATGCCCGCCACGCGTGTTTGCGCGAGTGGCTGCGCGAGCGGGGCTATGCGCCGGAGACCTTGCTGCCGGATGCCTATGGCAGCCGCCGCACCAGCAAGGAGGCCAATGATGCGGCCAAGGAGGTCGCGCTGCGCGAGTGGATGCTCTTCTATGGCGGCGACCCGGGCGACTTGCGGGGGGCCGAGCTGGAAGCTGCCGCCCATGAGCTAAGCCTGGACACCGGCTGGCCGCTGCCCACCACGGGCAAGCAGCGGCTCTATGACGGCAAGACCGGCGAGCCGTATGATTCACCGGTGACGGTCGGCGTGGTGCAGATGCTCAAGCTCCACCACCTGGTCGAGGACAAGGTCCACGCCCGCAGCACCGGCCCCTACAGCCTGGTCACCCAGCAGCCGTTGGGCGGCAAGGCGCAGTTTGGCGGCCAACGCTTCGGCGAGATGGAGGTGTGGGCGCTGGAGGCGTATGGCGCTGCCTATACACTCCAGGAGATGCTGACTGTCAAGTCCGACGACGTGAGCGGTCGCGTCAAGACCTATGAGTCCATCGTCAAGGGCGAGGAGATCCAAAGCCCCGGCGTACCGGAGAGCTTCCGGGTGCTGGTCAAGGAGCTCCAGAGCTTGGCGCTCGACGTGCGGGTCGTCAATGAAAAGGGTGAAGAGGTGCAGTTCGGCAAGGAAGACACCGAGGAGCATCTGCCGAAGTTGGGCTTCAGCCTCAACGTGCCAGGGCCAATGAGCCGCAGCACTGAATAAGGCCGCACTGGCCAGGGCAGCACGTCATGAACACAATGCGACAAAGCAATGTGAAGAGCACAATGTGGAAAGCAGTGTGGCGACTCGCGGCAACCGGCACTCGTTCCTCTGCATCCGCTAGGGAGATGGATCCATGGAAGTAAAGAATTTTGAAGCGCTGCGGATTTCACTGGCCTCCCCGGAAAAGATCCGGGAATGGAGCTATGGGGAGGTCACCAAACCGGAGACGATCAACTATCGCACGCTGCGGCCAGAGCGCGATGGCCTCTTCTGTGAGCGCATCTTTGGCCCGACCAAGGACTGGGAGTGCGCTTGCGGCAAGTACAAGCGGGTGCGTTATAAGGGCATTGTCTGCGACAAATGTGGCGTCGAGGTCGCGCCCAGCCGGGTGCGCCGTGAGCGCATGGGCCACATCGAGCTGGCCTCGCCCGTCAGCCACATTTGGTATGTCAAGGGGGTGCCCAGCCGCCTGGGGCTGTTGCTCAACATCAGCCCACGGCATCTGGAGCGGGTGCTCTACTTTGCCCAATATATCATTACCAATGTCAACGAGGACGCGCGCAGCCGCGCCATCCAGCGCCACGAGCGCGAGCTACAGATGCGGCTGAGCCGGATTGACAATGAGGTGGCCGATACCCTGGGCGCGCTGGAAAAGCAGCTCGACGACGAACTGGCCCAGTTGGACGAGGAGGAGGCCCAGCAGATTCGCGATCTGGACGAGAAGATCACCGACGAGACGTCCAAGTACATCAGCGAAGCCCAAAGCCTCCAGACCTGGCTCGCGACGCGCATCGGCCAGAAGGCGACCGAGGACAAGCGCCTTTCCTGGGCTGCCCAGCCGGTGATCCAGGCAGGCGAGGTCATCTCGCGCGACCATGACGCGATCATCAACAATCTGGTGCAGGACAAGATCAACGAGCTTCAGCGCCAGTCGGACCAGGAGAAGGATGACATTCGGGCGCTGATGGGCGCCCGCCGCGACCATGTCCGCAACAACCTGGGCGCGCGCATTGACGAGCTGCGCCAGAGTGTCGAGGAGAAGAAGGACCGCGTGCGCGCCAGCATGGAGCGGGACCTGGACGACCTGAAGCTGTTGGAGGAAAAGCAGCTTCTGACCGAGAACCGCTACCGGGAGCTGGCCGACAAGTGGGGCAATGTCTTCACCGCCGGCATGGGCGCGGAGGCAGTGCGCGACATCGTTGCCAAGATTGACCTGGATAAGCTGGCGAAGGAGCTGCGCCGCGAGATTCGCACCACGCGCAGCAAGCAGCGCCGCAAGAAGGCGGCCAAGCGGCTGCGGGTGGTGGAGAACTTCCGCAAGAGCGGCAACCGGCCCGAATGGATGATCATGACGGCGCTGCCCGTCATCCCGCCGGACCTGCGCCCCATGGTGCAGCTCGATGGCGGCCGCTTTGCCACATCGGACCTGAACGACCTCTATCGCCGGGTCATCAACCGCAACAACCGTCTGCGCCGGCTGATGGAGCTGGGCGCGCCGGATGTCATCGTGCGCAACGAGAAGCGCATGTTGCAGGAGGCGGTGGACAGCCTGGTGGACAATGGCCGCCGGGGCCGGGCGGTGAGCCGCAGCGGCAAGCGCAAGCTCAAGAGCCTCAGCGACCTGCTCAAGGGCAAGCAGGGACGCTTCCGCCGCAACCTGTTGGGCAAGCGCGTCGACTATTCAGGCCGCTCGGTGATCGTCATCGGCCCGACGCTCAAGCTGCACCAGTGTGGCTTGCCCAAGAAGATGGCGTTGGAGCTGTTCAAGCCCTTCGTCATGCGCCGCTTGGTGGAATACAACTACGCGCACAACATCAAGAGCGCCAAGCGCATGGTAGACCGCTCCAGCCCCGAAGTGTGGGATGTGCTGGAGGAGATCTGCAAGGAGCGGCCGGTGCTGCTGAACCGCGCGCCGACGCTGCACCGCCTGGGCATCCAGGCCTTTGAGGTGGTGTTGGTGGAGGGCAGCGCGATCCAGCTTCACCCGCTGACCTGTGCGGCCTTCAACGCCGACTTCGACGGCGACCAGATGGCCGTCCATGTGCCGTTGAGCGCCCAGGCTGTTCAGGAGGCGCGCGAGCTGATGCTGGCGAGCCAAAACCTGCTGAAGCCCAGCAGCGGCGACCCCATCGTCGGCCCCTCCAAGGACATGGTGATGGGCGTCTACTACCTGACGGTCATGGAGCCGCGGCGCAAGCCCCGCACCGCCGTCCAGGGCATTGTGGGCTACGGCCATGGCGCAGAGGAGACGGCGGCCAGCAATGGCGCGAGCAGCAATGGGGCCAATGGCAATGGGACAAATGGCAATGGGACAAATGGCGAGAGCCTGCCCACCTTTGCCACCATGGACGAGGCCGAATATGCCTATGATATGGGCATCATCAAGCTGCGCGAGCCGATCCGCGTCTGGTTCACCAGCAAGTATGATACGGTGCCGCTCGATCAGTTGGCGACCGGCTCTGACCTGCTGGCCGGCAAGGACGAGAACGCCGGCATCGGCGAGCGGGCGCTGGAAGCGCTCAAGGCCCACGGCCTGAAGAGCGTGGGTGATCTGATGGACCTCTACGCCAAAGGCGAGGCCCAGATGATCAAGGAGATTGACGGCTTTGGCGCTGCGGCCATGAATGAGACGCGCGAGACGTTGCGGGTGTTGGGGTTGTTGGGGGCAAGCTGGCCCACCGACCGCCTGCTCACCACCACCGTCGGGCGCATCATCTTCAACCGGGCGCTGCGCGAGGAGCTTTGGTTCGTCAATGAGGTGCTCGACCGCAAGGGCGTTGATGCGGTCGTGGCCCGCTGTTATAAGCATCTGGGTCGCGCCGTGACCGCCGAAGTGGTGGACAACATCAAGGACCTGGGCTTCTACTATGCGACCCGGTCCGGCATCACCATCGCGGTCAGCGATATCCAGGTGCCGGAGCGCAAGGCCGAGATTCTGGAGCGCACCTCCCGCGAGGTTGAGCTTTCAGAGCAGCAGTACCGCCGTGGCTTGATCACCGCGGAGGAGCAATACAACAAGATCGTCGAGCTGTGGACGCGCGCCACCGACGAAGTGACCGACGCCGTGAAGGCGCTGCTCAGCCCGGTGCATGGGTTGGGCGCGATGGCCCAGTCGGGCGCAACCAAGGGCGGCATCAACCCGATCCGCCAGTTGGCCGGTATGCGTGGTCTGATGGCCGACCCCAACGGGCGCATCATTCCGTTGCCGATCCGCTCCAACTTCCGTGAGGGGTTGACGGCCCTGGAGTACTTCCTGAGCACCCACGGCGCGCGCAAGGGTCTAGCCGACACCGCGCTGCGCACCGCCGACGCGGGCTACCTGACCCGCCGCCTGGTGGACGTGGCCCAGGATGTGATCATCACCGAGGAAGACTGCGGCGCCTCGACGGGTATCTGGATTGACGATGTGCGCTCCAAGGCTATGGGCGAGACCTTTGCCGAGCGGATTGCCGGGCGCTTCCTGGCCGGCGACATCACCGACCCGCAGACGGGCGAGGTGCTGCTGGCGGCAGGCACGCTCATGGACGAGGCCGCGCTGGCTACGGTGGCCCGCCACGGCGTCAAGCGCGCTTTTGTGCGCTCGCCCCTGAGCTGCGAAGCGCGTTTTGGGCTGTGCATGAAGTGCTATGGCGACGACCTGGCCCGCGGCGGCATCATCAAGATGGGCGAGGCGGTAGGCATCATCGCCGCCCAGTCCATCGGCGAGCCGGGCACGCAGTTGACGCTGCGCACCTTCCACACGGGCGGTGTCGCCGGCGCCGAGGACATTACCCAGGGTCTGCCGCGTGTCGAGGAGCTGTTCGAGGCGCGCAATCCTAAGGGTGAAGCCGTGATCGCCGAGATGGACGGCACGGTAGACATCTACTGGGAGAACGATGTGCGTATGCTCAAGGTGAGCCGCACCGACCTCAAGAGCCGCCAGGTCGAGATTCCGGCGGGTTACACCCTGCTAGTGGCGGACGGCGACCGTGTCCAGGAGGATATGATCATCGCCCTGCCGCCGGGGGTGGAGTCGGTGCCCTCGCCGACCGTCGAGCGGGACGAGGAAGGCGAGCTGATGGAATCCATCGGCATTGTCGCCGGCATGGGCGGCGAGGTCTTCTTGGAGACCAAGGCCGACGGCTCGGTGACGGCCACCATCCGCCGCGAGGACACCGAGGTGTGGGAGGTCAACATCCCGGCCAATGCCCGCCTGCGCGTCGAGAAGGGGGCAGAGGTCAAGGCCGGCGACCAGCTCACCGAGGGCGCCAAGAATCCCAAGGAAATCCTGCGGATTCAGGGCCGCGAGGCGGCCCAGCTCTATCTGCTGGAGGAAGTGCAGAAGGTCTATCGCAGCCAGGGCGTGAACATCCACGACAAGCACATCGAGGTGATCCTGCGCCAGTTGCTGCGCCGGGTCATGGTTCGGGCGACCGGCGACACCGATCTGCTGCCCGGCGAGCTGGTGGACCGCTTCCACTTCGAGGACCTGAACGAGGCGGTCGTTGCTCGCGGCGGCCGGCCCGCCCGCAGCGAGCCGGTGGTCTTGGGGTTGACCAAGGCGGCGCTCAACACCGACAGCTTCCTGGCAGCCGCCAGCTTCCAGGAGACCACACGGGTCTTGACCGAGGCGGCCATCCGCGGCCAGCAGGACGACCTGCGCGGTCTCAAGGAGAATGTGATCATCGGCAAGCTGATCCCGGTGGGCACCGGCTTCCATGCCCGCGCCGAGCGCAAGGCGCAGCAGGAGCGCCGCGAGCTGGCGCCGGATAGCGCCCTCTTTGAGCTGACCGACGAGGAAGAGGGCGAGCTGGAGATGGAGGACCTGGACTTCGCCGACCTGGACCTGGGCGAGCTGGCGGGCGTCACCGAGCTGGGGATGGAGCCGCTGGCCGCACAAGTCGGGCTGGACGAGGAAGAGGACGAGGAGATGGACCTGGACTTCGGCTCCTTCGAGGGCGAAGAGAGCGAAGACATTGATGTGGACCTGAGCTAACGGCCCCGACGGCTGCTAGCGAAGGACCTCCGGATACATAGAGGCGGGCCAGGCGCAGCATCCCTGGCCCGTTTCACCCAGGGGCGACGTTGTGAACGGCAGCGTCGCCCCTGGGCGCGTCTGTGATGGTCTCATCAATCGGCTAGCCTTGCAATCCAACCATCTCGATCAACTCGATCAATCTGCCCCTCGAGATATTCACGGCTGAAAAAGATCTGCCGGCCGCCGTCGAAAAGTTCGAGGAAATAGCCACTCGTGAAGAGGGTGTAGGAATCCCCTTGTGCGACATTCATCACCCGGTACTCTGCCCATGCGTTGCCATGGGTCCCCCACGGGGTGAAGACATAGAGGAGATCCTGGCCGTTGGGATGCCAGGTGACCCACTCGTACAGGCCGCGGTTTTCTTCTGCGGTGAGCAAGCGCGGCGGCGCGTCGCCCTCGCTCGGGATAAGCCAGAGTTCAGGCCGCCGGTGCTCTTCATCATAGGTGGCATAGGCCACTTGCCTGCCATCGGGCGACCAGCCATAAACAGCCCAGGCGTGGCCGGCGTGGGTGGTGAGCAGCCGGGCTGCCTGGGTATCGAGATCCACCAGCACCAGCGACCCCTGACTACCGGCAATCTGGTGAAGGATCACTTTGTGCCCGTGGGGCGAGAGGGCAAAACGAAGCTCGAGATATGGATACTGTTGGCTGAAGGTGGGTGGCGGTTGAGGGGTCGGGAATGCCTGATCGGCTGGGACAGGGGTGGCCTGCAAGAACTCAGGCATGACTTCCGGGGTTGAGGGGAGCAGGGGTTCAAAGGTGGGGGCAGGCGGATGGCCAATCGTGAAGGCCGAGGCAAGCCGGCGCGCTGTGCCGGTGAGCGGGTTGACCACAAACAAGGTGTCTTCGTGCAAGAAGGCTACATCCCCCTGGAGGTTTGCATCCAGACTGATTGATGTAGTTTGGCCAATCTCCTTGCGCTCGCCACTTTCTACATTCATCCAGTAGACGGGACGCACCTCGCCAGGTGAGGGATTAAATGGATCTTGGGGCGGAGGAGGGACTGGGCTAAAGACTATATGTTGCCCCCCATCCGCCCAGCGAAAGGTGACTTCCATGCCTTCCACGAGCAGCTTCTCGGCCCCTTTGCTGTCGGAGGCCAGCCAGAGTTGTAACTGGCCCTCGATTTTTGTATAGCAGAGATAGCGGTCACCTGTGAATGCATAGCGGGGGGCGCACACCATGTTGGCTCGGTTCTCTCGATCTCTAACCCGCTGCGGCTCAATTGGCTGGCGCGGCAAGGGGGCGGTGAAGACCGGCGCTTTTACATCAGGCTCGGTTGCCTGGGCGTCTACCGGTTGGGTGATCGGGTTTGAGGGCTGAACGAGCAGGGGCAGGAACTGAACGGCAGGAGCCGTGGCAAGCGGCGCCAGGCCGGGATGGGCGGGCAGCGCCTTGCGCTCAACGGCTG
>DATLZJ010000354.1:0-3323 GCA_035574055.1 Caldilineaceae bacterium | reverse complement strand
CGCATCGGGCGTGATGACCAACGTCTCATCCGGCGGCGCTACCACTTCCAGAGCGATCCCCTGGACCGTGTCGCTCTGGCCGGGCAGAATCTGGTAGGTGAGGTGGACCTGTGCGCCCGGCTGCAAGTCGCCTACGATGGTCATCTCCTTGAAGGTTTCCACATTGGCGTCGGGCTGGTAGCGGTCCATCACCGTCAGGCCGCCGATCTTGAGCAGGCGACCGTTCCGCCCATAGTAGATCTGGGTGTCCTCGGCCTGGATGACCGCGCTATTCTGGTCGGCCCGCTCGGCCGCGCGGCGCACATCCTCGGCCAGCTCCCGTTCCTGCTCTTGGCGCACCAGCTCGCGTTGGTCGGGCGGCGCCAGCTCCAGCTCCTGCTTGCGGATCCATTGCTTCAGGCTATAGGCCAGGTCGCCCGGCACGGCTGTCTGGGCCATGGTGACCAGGGTGCTGGTGCTGAGCAACACGACCGCCAGCACCAGGATCAGCGGGGCCAGGCGCAGCGTCCGGTGGGTAAAGAGCGCCTGGAAGCCCTCGACCAAGCGTTCCCATGGGCTGGCCTGGCGCACCGCGGGCTTGCGCCGCGGGGCGAGGGCCGGCGCCCGTAGCTCCTGCCGAGGCGCTGGAGTCATAACCGGCTGGACAGCCCGCGTCTCGGCCAGCTTTGCCTCACGCACTTGGGCCTCACGCATTTGGGCCGCGGCGGCCAGGAAATTCCGCTTGGCGGCCGCCTGCCGCGCCGCGGGCGGGCGAGGCACGGGCGCGCGCCCGATCTCCTGGGCCACCTGCACAATCGAAAGCATGTCTAGTAGCTCCGCGCGCATCGCTGCCGGATAGGACGCCAGAATCTGCTCCAACGCCTCGCCGCGCTCCAAGCGACCAACCGCCTCTTCAAAGATGTCGTCAGAATGTAGGTTCGGTACCCTGTGATTCCGGTTCATAGGACCACTCTCGAACTGTTCGTTGAGTTCGGTTTGATCTCGCCCAGCAACGATAACGCTTACTCAACTCGTGTTCCACTTATCAGCAGCGCAGCCATTACTGCGCTTATGTTCATTTTCCTGGACCTCATGCCGGTTATGGGTCATGCTCATGGACCAGCAACTGGCGCAAGGTCGCAACCGCCCGATGTTGAAGGGCTTTCACCGCCCCTTCCGTCTTATCCATCATCTCGGCAATCTCGCTGAAGCTATAGCCCTCCAGGAAGCGCAGGCTGATGACCTGGGCCTGCTCATCGGTCAGGCGGCGGATGGCCGCGCGCAGGGCTTCGGCGTCAAGGGCGATCTCCGCTGCCCGTACCGGGCTGGTGCCCAGATCAGGCATGTGCGGCGCTTCGTCCAACGAGATTTGTTTTTGCCGATCGCGCGAGCGGTAATGATCGATCACCAAGTTATGCGCGATACGATAGAGCCACCCCGAAAACGAGCTGTGCCAGGCCCGTTCGTTGTGGATGGCTTCGAGCATCTTTAAGAACACTTGCGCCGTCAAGTCCTCTGAAAGCGCCTGGTCACTCGTCCGCCGATAGATATAGCTGTAGATCTTCAATTCATACCGGTCGTAGAGTTCACTAAGCGCTGCCTCATCGAAATCAACGGCTCGTGCGAGCAACTCCTCTTCTGTGCAGTCTTTTAACAATTTCGGCTCGTCGTATGTTCTATCGTGCGAAGGCCCTCTGTCCATCATGACGCCGGCAGACCGAAAAAAATACGGCCAATTAGCTCTGTACAGGGTGGTTGTTGCCGGGCTTCACCGAAGGCTTGGTCGTCCCCGCGCCTTGGCTGGTGCGTGCATAGACCTCATAGATGCGCTGGAGCGCCGAGAAATTGGTAAGCACGGCCATGATCCAGAGAATCGGCAGCATCCAGCCGACCAGCAGACCAGCGATCAAGAGCACGACCCGTTCCGGTCGTTGCATGATCCCGACCTTACATTCGATGTTGAGCGCCTCGGCGCGCGCGCGGGTGTAGCTGACCATGAGCGAGCCGATGATGATGACGAAGATGAGGACGACTTCCATGCGCGTGGCCGCATCGCGCGAGTAGTAGACGGCCAGCGCCAAAAAGGTGAGGCTCTCGGAGTAGCGATCCAGCGTGCTGTCAAGAAAGGCGCCAAAGGGGCTGGACTGTGTGGTCGCGCGGGCCAGCGCACCGTCGAGCATGTCGAAGATCGAGGCGACAAAGAGCAGAAGCGCGCCGATGCGGAAGTAGCCTGCGGCCAGCAGAATGGCGGTCAGGAGGGTGAGGCCAAAGCCGGTATAGGTGAGCGCGTTGGGCGTGATGCCCGTGCCTTGGAGCCAGGCCACCAAACGGGCCACCGGCTCGGCGAAGAACTGTCGGCCATAGTTGGAAAACATCAGTTGGTTCCCTACCCCCTGTGGGGCAAATCAAGGTACAGACCGCGCCTGATCGGGCCGCGCCGCCCCGGCAGCGCGGCGCATGGCGCTGGGAAGGACTGCGGTCAGTGTACACGTTGGCTACCCCTTCGTCAAGCATGGGGCCATGAGCAAGCCCCACTGCCATGGCCGAAAACCCGATAGCCCTTTGTCTCTAGCGCATGGCAATGGCGGATGGTGGAATTGGGCTGACACGCCACAGCTCGAAGCGCTCCGCCTCAAATCCCTTTAAGGTGGCGGTCAGGGGAGATCGCTCAAGCGAACCGGCCTGCTCGTCCAGCCAGGCCACGACCTCTGGGTCCCAGCGCACCGGGCCGGAGAGAATCAGGTCGTCGCCAGATGAGAAGTCGGTCAGGCGCGCGGCGGCGTTGATGGTCGAGCCGAAGTAGTCCAGACGATCATTCATGGTCACCGCAATGCAGGGGCCGTAGTGGATGCCGGCCCGCAGGCGCAGGGGAAGAGGCCGGCCCGTGAGCGCCGCCAGCTCTTGCTGGGCGCGTCTCATGGCCCGCACGGCTGCAATCGGGCGGCGAAAGACGGCCATGACGGAGTCGCCAAGCAATTTGACGATGGCGCCGCCCTCCGCGTCAACTGCGGCGCGCAGCAGGTCAAAATGCTCCATGACCAGACCAAAGGCCACAGCATCCCCTACCGTGCGGTAGAGCTGGGTGGACTGGCGCAGATCGGTAAAGACAACCACCATACTGCCAACGGAGATGGGGTCGCCTGGGCGCAGGGCTTCCTCAGCAAAGAGATCGCGGAAGACCTGCAAGGCGAACACATCGGCGGCGGTTGCCGCATCGTCGTTGTACGCCATCCGCTCCAGCGCCAGGAGTTGCTCTTGCTGCGTATGATTCTCCAGCGCCAGCGCCACCCTTGGCGCAAGCTGCAGCTCATCGTTGGGCCAGCCGCTTTCGTCCACCCGGATAT
>DATLZJ010000353.1:0-3333 GCA_035574055.1 Caldilineaceae bacterium | reverse complement strand
CCGACGCAGAGGTGGCGCTGCTGGTGGGGGCGGACCTGAGCGGCGTGCAGGACTTTCTCTACACCATCACCAGCCGCGGGGCTACCAGCGCGCTGCGCGGGCGCTCGTTCTACTTGCAATTGCTCACCGAAGCCGCGGCGCGCTTTGTCCTGCGCGAGTTGGGCCTGCCAAGCTGCAATCTGCTCTACGCGGGCGGCGGCAGCTTCTACCTGCTCGCCGCGCCTCAGCAAACGGACGCCTTGGTCGAGGTCCAGCGGCGGATCAGCCGTGCGCTGCTCCACCACCACCGCGGCGACCTCTATCTGGCGCTGGCGGCCACGCCGTTGCGCGGACGAGACTTCTGGCATATCAGCGCGGCTTGGCAGCAGCTAGGCGAGCGCCTGCAGGAGGCTAAGCTGCGCCGTTTTGCCGAGCTGGACCCCAGCGACCAGGCCCGGCTCTTCGCACCCCAGGAAGACGGCGGCGATGAGGAGCGCCAGTGCCAAGTCTGCGGACTGGAGCATCCGGACAGCCGCGCAGACGAAGCGGATGCGCCGCGCAAATGCCCGGCCTGCCGCAGCTATGAAGCGTTGGGCAAGGACCTGCGCCGGGCGCGCTTTCTCCTCCTAGAGCAGATTGAGCTGACGGCGGTAGAACTGGACGCCGCACCCGGCGACTACAACCAATCGCTTGCTGCGCTGGGGCTGCGCGTTCAGGTCAATGAAGCGCTGCCGTCCCTGCCGGCCGCGCGCGCCACCCTCCTAGCTCTGGAGGATGGGGCTTTGGCTGAGCTGCGCCCACCGCCAAAGCTGGCGGTGGGCCGGCGTTTTCTGGTCAATGCCACGTCGATCCTCCGGCAGGAGGAAATTGACGAACTACGGCGTGGGAGCTATCGAGAGGAGGCAGATGACGAGCCGTTGCAGCCCGGCCACATCAAACCCTTCAGTGTGCTGGCCTGGGAATCGAAGGGCATTAAGCGGCTGGGCGTGCTGCGCATGGATGTGGACAACCTGGGCCAGCTCTTTGCCAAAGGGCTGGGCGACTTGGCGACGCTCTCGCGTGTCGCCTCCCTAAGCTTCGCCATCAGCCTCTACTTTGAGGGATGGGTGGAGCAGATCGCCCAACAGTATGAAGGGCGCATCTATAGCATTTACTCCGGTGGGGATGACTTGTTTTTTGTGGGCGCATGGGACGCTGTCGTAGAGTTTGCCCGCAATGTGCGGGCCGACTTCACCGCCTATGCCGCCGGCCATCCCGGTCTGCACACCAGCGCCGGCATGGCGCTGGCCGCCGGCAAGTATCCACTCGCCCAGGCGGCGCGCGACGCCGGTGATGCTGAAGACGCGGCCAAGGCGTATCAGGGGCCGAATGGCTGGCGCAAGAATGCCATCAGCTTTCTGGGCGTGACCCAGCCCTGGACACGCTTTGGGCTGGAGCTGGAATGTACTGCCGGCAGCGGCTCGGTCCATGCCTTGATGCATCTGCTGCTCGCTATGACCGATCCCGTGGACGGCGAGGCGGGCGCGCCCAAGGCGTTGCTGCGCAGCCTAGTCCGGCTCTACGACCAGTATCAGGAGGCATGGGAGGAGCGGCGCCGGCAGGGGCGCGATGTGAACCAGGCCGGCGAGCTACAGGCGCTCTGGGGGCCGTGGATGTGGCAGGGCGTCTACATGCTCAGCCGCATGGCCGACCGGCTCAAGGGGCAGCCGGCGCTGCGCCGGCAGGTAGAGGAGCTGCGCCACCACTTGGAGCAGGAACAGTTTCGCAATATGGATTGGATCGGCTTGGCCGCCCGCTGGGCCGAACTGTTGAGCCGGTAGCGCTGGCGGCCAAAGTCCATTGAGACAGGATAAGCATGAAGGAGTTAATCATGGGGAACAATGCGAGCGGGGAAATTCGCGCCATCATTACCGATTCAGACGGCGCCCAAACCCTGGTCCAGTACGCCGACCGGTTGGGTAATGACCTGAAGCGCAACAAGCTGACCACCAGCCAAATCCGCGCCCTCTTTGGCGAGGTGCGCCAGATCCAGGCGCAGTGGAAAATGGGCGGCGAGCAGCGGGCGTTGGCCCGCCGCCGGCTCACGCTGCTCAAGCCCAAGATGGCCTACCGCGCCCGCAAAGAGCAGGGCCAGGCGGTCAAGATGCTGGTGGATGAGCTGGAGCCGGCGTTGGACCTGGTCATCGCCGAGTCGGATGAGGAGAAGCAGACCCTCTATTTCCAGCACTTTGTCGAGTTCTTCGAGGCCATCCTGGCCTATCACAAGGCTTATGGCGGCAACTGAGCCAAGCGACGACTGGCGAACAGCGAAGGAGAGTAGCAAGATGGCGGAGCACAAGCAGATTCAGCTACACGGGCGGGTCTTTGTCGGCTTTACGGTCGAGACCGTGACCGGCCTGCACATCGGCGGCTCGGAGGCGGGCATCGAGATCGGCGGGGTGGACAAGACGGTGATCCGCGACCCGCTCACCAACCGCCCTTACATTCCCGGCTCGTCGCTTAAGGGCAAGATGCGCAGCTTGTTGGAGAAGTATGAGGGCAAAGTCCAGAACCAGCGTATCGGCCAGGGCTTTATCCATTCGTGTACGGATGCGGGCGAGTACACAACCTGCGCCATCTGCCAGGTCTTTGGCGTGCCCGGCGAGCGGGATTTTAGCCTGCCCACCCGGCTGGTGGTGCGCGATGTTCATCTGGACAAAGAGGAGGCCGACCGCATCACCAAACAGGCGCGCACCGACCTGCCCTATACCGAGGTCAAGACTGAGGTCTCCATTGACCGCGTCACCTCGGCGGCCAACCCGCGCCAGATGGAGCGAGTACCGGCGGGTACCCGCTTTGGCCCGGCTGAGCTGGTCTATAGCATCTACGGCGGCGACGGCTGCGACCCGGCGGCCGATACGGCGCGGCTGGAAACGCTGGCGACCGGCCTGCAACTGCTGGAGGACGATTACCTGGGCGGGCTAGGCTCGCGCGGCTCCGGGCGTGTGCGCTTTACCAACTTCCAGTTGACTCTGCGCAGCCGGACCCGCTATCTCGCGCCTCTGGTCGAGGTGGGCGACTATCCGACGCTGGCGGACCTGGTCGCCAATTTAGCGCAGGTGCAGGATGCCATCCGGCAGCAGCTCGCACTGTAGCAGGCCCAACCATGCCAACGCTAACGGTCTATCACCTGCGTTTTTCAGGCGGCCTCCATCTGGGCAGCCACGGGGTGAATCTGGAGGAGGGTAGTCTCACGCTGCCGTCCGACACGATTTTTGCCGCGCTGGTAGATGCCTGGCGGCGGGCCGGCGGCGACCCTGTGGCGTGGGTTGCGCCTTTTGTGGCTGAACCGCCGGCGCCGCCCTTCCTGCTGAC
>DATLZJ010000352.1:0-22519 GCA_035574055.1 Caldilineaceae bacterium | reverse complement strand
GTCCGGTCATAGAGGGTGTCGGTCGCCCGATAGACAACCGCCACATCCCCCCGACCGATCTCGGCCTCAACCCGGTAGGGACCGATTTGGCTAGGTTTGGGTTCCATGGCTTGCGCTCGCATGAAGCAGGAAGCGGCGCGGCCACCTACCACGCCCGCTCCTATTGTACGCGTCCTGCGCTCGCTCGGCAACCTCAGGCACAGGCGCTTCGATGCCCAGGCGTCTGTGGGCGCAACGGCTCAGGTTGTCGCAGCAGACGCGAAGCGCCTGGCCGAGCGACGGCGCGCCTTGGCGGCCTCCACAGCTCGGTCGCGCGGCGTCGCCGTCGTCTGCAACGAGTCCAGCAACCGCCGCACCGCCTGCGCCACCTCGTCCACCGCTTGCTCGAAGGCGGCCTGGTTCGCCTGGGACGGCTTGCTGAACCCGCTCACCTTGCGAACAAACTGGAGCGCAGCCGCGCGGATCTCCTCGTCACTGGCCGGCGGCTCAAAGTTGAAGAGCGGCTTAATATTTCTACACATTTTCGCTCACTTCCCCCAATCGCTTGTCGTTATTCGCCTCGCATCTTGCTCATGAGCGTACCACACATCCATCAGCGCCGCCTTTCCAGCCGGAGCGCTTTGCGCTCCGGCTCGATTGCTAATACAATGGCTACGGATTGATGGCGTTGGCCACCCGCCGGGCACGAGAGGCGGACAACGCGCCGCCTATGTAGCGTAAAGACTGTAGAGCAAAGATTCTAGAGCAAAGATTCTAGAACGAAGACAAGCGCAACGAGGCAACAGCTTGAGCGCATCCAAAAGAGGGACTGCCCAGCGCGGCGCCGCAAAACCCCCTTTGCGCTGGACCGGCATCCTCTTTGCCTTTGCCGCTAACCTGCTCTTGGTGACCCTCGCGGACACCATCGCAGGCCGGATTGGCGGCAGCCTCTACTGGGAGTTGCTAGCGACCGTGGTCGCGCCGTTGGCGGCGGGCGTTGCAACCGCGCTCTATAGCGGTGTACGCGGCGCGATGCACGCCGCGCTGGGCGGGTTGCTCAGTCTGCCCGTGTTGGCGCTGGTGGTCTTTCCCAGCGCCTGGAGCCTGGCCGTCCTGAGCGCCGCCTTTTGCACATTGGGCGGCGCGTTCACCGAGCTGGCGACCCGGCGCCGACAGACGCAATGAGGGCGACGCCTATGGAGACGGCTCTTGAGCAAGCCATTAAGGTGCAGACAGCAACCGAGGCCGATCTGCCGCGGCTGGTTCAAATCATCCACGCTGCCTATGCCGAGTATGCCGGCAGGCTCGACCCACCCTCCGGCGCGCATCAAGAGGATGTGACCTCGCTGGCCGCCAAGCTGCGGCGAGGGGGCGGCGCGCTGGCCTGGATAGACGGCGTCGCCGCAGGCAGCGTCCTCTATGAAGGCCGCGGCGATTCGCTCTATCTGGGGCGGCTGGCTGTTATCCCTGCTTATCGCGGCTATGGGATTGGCCGCCGGCTCGTTGCCCATGTCGAGGAACAGGCGCGCGTTGGCGGTTACCGCGCCGTCACCTTGGGGGTGCGCATTGCACTGCCCCAAAACCTGCTCTTTTACCGGCGGCTCGGCTACGTCGTGACTCAATCGGGCTGCCACCCCGGCTATCGCGAGCCGACCTACTACACCATGGAGAAGGCCATCACGCCGGAATGGTCCGGTGCGGCCTGAGCTAGAGAAAGGAACAAACGCATGGCCCCGCAACAATGGAGCCAACCACCGGCAATGGAGATTGACAGCGCCAAGACCTATAAGGCCACGCTGGAAACAGACCGCGGCGATATTGTCTTGGAGCTATACCCCAAGCACGCGCCCAAGACCGTCAACAACTTCGTCTTTCTGGCGCGCCAGGGCTTTTATGACGGCGTCACCTTCCATCGCGTCATCCGCGACTTCATGATTCAGGGCGGCGACCCCACCGGCACCGGCCGCGGCGGGCCAGGCTACCGCTTCGAGGATGAGACGCGCGGCAATCCGCTCAAGCACGAGACCGGCGTCATCTCCATGGCCAATGCCGGCCCCAACACCAACGGCAGCCAATTCTTCATCACCCACTCCCCCCAGCCCCATCTGGACGGCAGGCACACAGTCTTTGGCAAAGTGATCGAGGGGCAAGATGTGGTGGATTCGATCCGCCAGGGGGACCAGATTCACAAAGTGACGGTCGAGGAACTCTAATACGAGCCTCAACCGCCAGATGCCACGGTCAGGCGCAACGGTCAGACGCAACGGACGGCGCAAGGGAGGCGCGCATGGTAACCGCTCTTGTTCTGATCAATACGAGACACGGCCACATCAACCGCGTAGCAGAGCAACTGGTGGAGATTCCGGGGGTGGCGGAAGTCTACTCGGTCGGCGGTCGCTATGACTTGGTCGCCATCATTCGGGTGCGAACCAATGAGGAAATGGCCGACCTGGTGACCAACCGGATGCTCCAGCTTGACAACATCGAGCGCACCGAGACCCTGATCGCCTTCAAGGCTTACTCCCGGCACGATCTGGAGCGGATGTTCGCCATCGGGGCCGAGGCTGATTAAGTCTGTAGCCGGTTCCTCTGGTTCTCAGCGGTAGAAATCTACCCACGCCAGCTCCAGCGTCGCCGGCCGCCTCGCCAGCAGGTCCGGCGGCGCTTGGACTAGATAGTAGGGCTGCGGCGTGGCGGAGACGAGACGGGTCGCTAACCAGTAGGGGCTGTCTGGCGTAACGGCTGCTTCCTCCCCGGCGCTGTGGCGCACAGCGACCAGAGACGATCCGCCATCGGGGAGGACGCTGGCCGAGATGACGGTACCGCCATAGACGATCTCAAAGCGCTCCAGCCCGCGTAGATCGAGGCGAAAGGCCAGTTCGCCATCCGGCAGCCCGCCAGGAAAGGTCACAACCGCGCGACCGATGCCCTGCGGGCTGCGAATATGCACCAGCGTCCCACCGGCTACCGGGGTTACCGTCACCTCGGTTCCGGCGGGCGTGCTCTGGACAAGCGCTGTACAGGCGGCGAGCAGCAGGGCCAAGAGACCCACGATAAGCGCCGGCCCGAAGGGTCGGCGTCGTATCCAAGTGGGTAGAACCAAGATAGGTGGAACCAAGGCGTGTGCTACCGGATGCATGCTCCATCAACGTGAGTCAACCCTTTGCCGCGCATATCGCCAGTATCGCACAGGCGGCGGTGCGCCGCAATCTCTCTTTTACCCGTCACTGTTGGGTAGGGGTCGCCTATGCCAACCTCTTCCGAGCGAATGGATCAATTCCTAGCCGACCGGCTGGACGGCTACATCGGCGAGACCATGCGCCTTTGCGCCCAGCCGAGCGTCTCTGCCACAGGCGAGGGAGTGCGCGAGTGCGCGCAGTTGGTCGCCGAGATGCTGGCCCAGCGCGGCCTGGCCGTCCAGACCTTTGAGACGCCCGGCCAGCCCATTGTGGTCGCCCATGCGCCCGGCGCATCCTCTCGCCGTCTGCTCTTCTACAACCATTATGATGTCCAGCCGCCGGAGCCGCTGGACCTGTGGACGACGCCGCCCTTTGCGCCGGCCATCCGTGACGGCAAGGTCTATGCCCGCGGCGTCGCCGACGACAAGGGTGAGTTTGTCGCCCGGCTGGCCGCGCTCGATGCCGTGCGGGCCGCGCATGGCGGCGACCTTCCCTGCGGCGTCGTCTTTGTGGTGGAGGGTGAAGAGGAAGTCTCCAGCCCTCACATCGCCCAATTCGTCCAGGATCATCTGGAGTTGCTGGCTGCGGATGGCGCGCTCTGGGAAGGCGGCGGCATTGACCCCGACGGGCGACCCAGCACCGTGCTGGGCTTTCGCGGCATCATAGCGCTTGAATTGTCGGTGACCACCCTGCGCCGCGATGCCCATTCCGGCGCGGCCCACATTCTGCCCAATGCCGCTTGGCGGCTGCTGCGCGCCCTGGAAAGCATCAAAGGCCCGGACGAACGCATCCGCATCCCCGGCTTCTATGACCGGGTCCGCCCGCCATCACCGCATGACCTGGACCTCCTCGCCCGCCAACCTGACCAGGAGGCGCACTACCGCGAGACCTACGGCGTTCAGCACTTTGTCGGCGGGCGGCGCGGCCAGGCCCTGGCCGCAGCCGTCTTCGAGCCGACCTGCAACATCCAGGGCATCACCACAGGCTATCAGGGAGCGGGCGCCAAAACCGTCATTCCCGCCGTCGCCTCCGCCAAGCTCGACTTTCGCCTCGTCCCCGACCAGGACCCAGCGGAGGTCTTGGCGCTGCTCCAGGAGCACCTACACGCCCAAGGCTTTGACGATGTGACCGTCACCCCCTATGGCATGATGTGGCCTTTCAAGGCCACGGCGGATGACCCGTTGGTGCGCCTGACGCTGCGCGCCGCCGCTGAAGTCTACGGCGTCGAGCCGCGCCCGCCTATGCCGCTCGGCGGCGGCAGCAGCCCGGCCTACGCCTTTGCCGGCCCCCTCGGCAACATCCCTGTTGTCCATGCCGGCGTTGGCTATCCCAACGCCAACGCCCACGCGCCCGATGAAAATATACGCATCGCCGATTTTCTCAACGGCGCCCGTCATATCGCGCGCCTACTGGACGAGTTTGCGGCGCTATGACTCCGTCCACTCCCCCGACTGTGGCGCTGGGCCTCCGGCTACGCCGCCTTTGGAAATTCATGCAGCGCGAGCGGCTGGACCGCCTGCTCTTTTTGCTCCTGGTGATTGTCCTCGCCAGCACCGTGAGCATCACGCTGGTCGAGCCGGAGATCAATCTGCTCAACGGCCTGTGGTGGAGTGTCGTCACCATGACCACCGTCGGCTACGGCGACATCTCGCCCCATTCGATGGGCGGGCGCATCATTGCGATGGTGGTGATGTTCCTGGGCATTGGTTTGTTGGGTATGTTCTCGGCAACGGTCGCGAGTGTCCTGGTCAGCCATAAGCTTCGGGAGGATCACGGCTTGACACACGCCAAGTATCGCCAGCACATCATCCTTTGCGAATGGAACCACCGCACGGCGGCGCTCCTGCGCGACCTGCGCGCCGACCCCAAAACGGCTCATGCGCCCATTGTCCTCATCGCCGACCTGCCCAGCAAGCCGATAGACGATGACGACCTCCATTTCATCAGCGGCCAGGTCAACGATGAGACCCTCCAAAGGGCGAACTTGGCCGAAGCACAGACCGTCGTTATTCTGGGCGATGACCGGCTGGAGCCGACGGCGCGCGACGCCAAGGTGGTGCTTGCCTGTCTCACCGTCGAGAGCATCAACCGCAATGTGTACACCATTGTCGAGCTGGTGAGCGATGCCAACGTGCGCCACTGTCTACGCGCCAACGCCAATGAGATCGTCGTCAACAGCAATCTGACCAGCGGCCTATTGGCCCGGGCGGCGCTAGACCACGGCATCACCAAAGTGATCGGCGAATGGTTGAGCGCGGACCACGGCGACGAACTGTACAAGATCAAGCCGCCAAGCTCGCTGGTGAACCAGCCCTTTGCCGAGATTCTGGCTCCGATGAAAATCCAATATAGCTGTATTGTCATTGGCGTCGAACAGGGTGAAGACGGCGAGGTGATCTCCAACCCGCCGGCTGATTATGTGGTAAGGCCAGGCGACCGGCTGGTGGTGGTCGCGCCTACCCGCCCGGAGGTCTCATGACCCCTACTTCCGAAGCGCCTCTGCAACACGAACCCACTTATGAACGTATTTATCTGGTAGTGCGGGCGATTCCCGCCGGCCGGGTGGCGACCTACGGGCAGATCGCCGCCATCGTCGGCGACTGCACGGCGCGTATGGTCGGCTACGCCATGGCCGCGCTCCCGCCGGGCAGTGGCGTGCCCTGGCACCGGGTCATCAACGCCCAGGGCAAGATCAGCCTGCGCGGCGATGGCGGCGGGGCCATCGAGCAGCGCAAGCGGTTGGAGGCCGAGGGCGTCCATTTTGACCGAGAAGGGCGGGTCAACCTGCGCCGTTTCCAGTGGCCCGGCCCCACGCTGGAGTGGCTGCTGGAACATGGCTTTGCGCCCGGCCCCCTCTGGCGACAGGATTAGCCTTCATGGCCGTGGGTGACATAGGCATCGGTGACATAGGCATCGGTGATGTCGGTGAGGTGTAGCGATGAGCCAAGAGATGATCGTTGGGCTGGACGTGCTGTTGAGCCTGGCGCTGGGCATCGGCCTGAGCGCCGCGTGCGGCTTTCGTGTCTTTGTGCCCTTTCTGGTGATGAGCGTCGCCGCGTTGACCGGTCACCTGGAGCTGGGCGAGGGGTGGGAGTGGATCGGCTCCTATCCTGCCGTCTTTGCCTTCGCCACTGCGACGGTGTTGGAAATTGCCGCGTACTATGTGCCCTGGCTGGATAACACACTGGATGCCGTCGCCACACCGGCGGCGGTGGTCGCAGGCGCGGTGGCGACCGCCGCCGTCATGACCGAGATGTCGCCCTTCTTGACCTGGACGCTAGCGGCCATTGCAGGCGGCGGCGCGGCCGGTCTAGTCCAGACCGGAACCGTGCTGCTGCGCACCCTCTCCACTTCCACGACGCTGGGGCTGGGGAATTTCACCGTTGCCACGGGCGAGCTGGGCGGCTCGCTGGTCACGGCGATCCTTGCTATTATGCTGCCCTGGGTGACGCTGGCGTTGGTGCTGCTGCTGGTTGTATGGGTAATGCGCAAGCTGCGCCGCAACCGCAACAGGGCCATGGCTGTCTAGCGCTTGCGTACCCACGGGGGTCTAGCAGCCGCGAGGAACGACCGCTACCCACTTGCTCATAAACATAGACAGTGTATCCTGCCTGACTCAGTTGACCGAAATAAGCCGCGTCGCCCGCCATGTCAGGAACGCCAGGACCACCATGCAAAAAGATGATCGGTTCAGTGTGGACAGGCGCCCCTGGCGTGACCCGAAGATAGGCAATCCGCGAGCCGGTGGACAACTCCCAATATCGCACCCCAGGCATTTCAGGAAGCGGCTCACCGCGAGCAGAGAGCAAAAAGGTGACAAAAAAGAGCGCTACCAGCAGCAGTGTATTCAACACTTGCGCAAGACTGAGCGTACTGTGATCCTGGGGTCTCACTAGCGCTCTTTGCATGCCCAAGTTGGCGACACACAACGCCACAAGGGCTGCGCCAATCAAGGTGGTGACCTTGGCAGTGAAATATGCGCTCCCCACCAAGGTCACCCCAGCAACCAACAGCGCTGCGCCGCCGGCGACTACACTTTTGACAACGACCATCAGTTGCCGCAACTGCATCCATTACCTCCAGTAACAGCATGATCCGATGATACCGACCGCGCGAGCACCTTTGCCTAGCGCAGGAGATCCGTTGCCTTGTGGCCTGCGGGCACACCCAGCCAAGAACAGAATACCCTCCGTATGGTTCACCCGCAATGGCTTGATCGCTTGAAACGCCTCATTGCGCCGCGCGTGATTGTGTGGTCAGCACATAAGTGATGGTCAGGGCGGCAAGTATGTGCATAACCGCGAGCGTGATGGCAACGCCCGTGGCGACGGGCAGCGGTTGAAGTGCGGAACCGGGACCCTGCAGGGGGACATCCAGCACAATGTCAAAGAGCGCCGGAACAAGGAAGTCGTCTTGGAGGATGAGTGGGGGATTGGGACGGTGCAGTTCTATCGCCGTCCACTCACCGCGATCAGCCAGGCTTTGGACGCAGCGGGCTTTTTCATCGAACGGCTGTTGGAACCGCAACCGACCGAGGAGTTTCGACGGGTGCATCCAGAGGGATATGAGCGGCTTACCAAGAACCCGTGGTTTCTGGTTGTTCGTGCGCGTAAGAAGGACTAAGCGCGTGAGAAGGATTCAGGGAAGTCGGTGAACGCTGTATCTTTTGCCCCATCGTGCCGGGTAAAGACATAGAACGCCAAGCTTATCCGAGTGACGTCAGGGCAGCAACTTAGCGGGCCGTGCCGTCCGGCAGCCGGTGGATGAGCAAGACCGTAAGGAAGAGTAGGAGAATGACCGCTGACGATACCATGAGCGAGACCCCCGTCTGTTGAGCAGATTGGCGCTGGTTGATGGATACAGCATACGTCAGGGTGGGCGGCGCTACTGGATCGGTTTCGGACCGTTTCCTGACACAGCGCCCTCACAGCCGCGGGTCCACCGGCTCGCTCTCCAGCGCCAACACGGCAAAGACACATTCATGCACCCGGCGTAGCGGCTCCCGGCGGACAAAGCGTTCTAACGCCTCAATGCCCAGGGCAAATTCGCGCAGCGCCAGGCTGCGCTTGGCGGACAGGCCGCGAACACGCAGCCGCGTCAATTGCTCCGGCCTAGTATAGTCTGGCCCATAGATCAGGCGCAGGTACTCTCGCCCCCGCACCTTGACCGCCGGCTGTATCAGTCCCCGGCGTCCCCGCGCAATGAAGTCCAGCGGCTTCACCACCATGCCCTCGCCTCCCTGGCCGGTGAGGCTTTCCCACCACCGGGTTGCCTCGGCTACGCTCCCCTCATCGCCGACATCCACGATCTGATAGGTAGTCGGGAACGGCAGCACATCGCTGCCTGCGCAGAGGGCGGCCAGCTTCTCCATATGCCAGCGGTGGGTCTGGTCCACATGCACCGCCCCCTCGCTTGCCAGCAGGTGAAAGGGCGCCAGCCGCAGGTCGGCGAGCGAGGTCACGGGCCAGCAGTACCGGCGATAGGCGGCGCTATACTGCTCGATCAGAGCGGCCCGCTCCCGGCTCAGAGCCAGCAACGGACCTACCTCCAGCCCTGCCGATGCAGCTTTCTCCAACACCGCCAGGCTCTCCCGCAATGCCTCGCGCGCGGCGGCTCCCACGGCAGCATACTGGCTCTGCAACAGCTCCTGCGCCTTTACCGACCAGGGCATCAGCTCGCAGTCAAGCACCAGCCAGTCACTTTGTAGCTCTTCCCACAGCCGCGCCTGGGTGGCTGCGGCCTGAACGGCGGCCACGCATTGGCGCTCCAGCGTCTCATCTGGAAAGAAGCGCCTGCCAGTACGGGTGTAGATGATGCCGCTGCCCTCGCCAACCACCCCAAAGCGCCGCCGCGCTGCATCCTCATCCTGGCAGACCACGACAATGGCGCGCGACCCCATGTGCTTTTCCTGGCAGATCACTTGGGCGACGCCCTGGCTGCGAAAATAGGCGAATGCCTCCTCCGGGTGCTCCAGCAGATCGGGCCGTGTGCTGCTCTCGACGGGCGACATGGTAGGCGGCAGGTAGACCAGCCACTTGGGGTTGACGGCAAAGCGGCTCATAACCTCCAGGGCTGCCGCCGCATTCTCCGCCCGAATGGAGATGTTGGCTTGCAGCCGCGTCTGGATGACCCGCTTGCCGATGGGATTGTCGAGGACAAGGACATCGCCGATGTCCAGCACATCGTCTAGCTGCTGCTGGACCGTCAGCGCCGGAGCCGGCTCCGCGGCGGGGAGAAAGGGCTTGGCGGGCGCGGCATAGGTCTCCAGCGCCGGCACAGAGACCAGCTCACGCTCCGGATAACGCAGCGCCGTCAGCGCGCCGCCAAAGACGCAGCCCGTATCAATGTTGATGGTGCGGTTGAGCCACTCCGGGCTGGGCGCCGGCGTATGGCCGTAGACGACCATCGCCGCGCCGCGATACTCCGCCGCCCAGTTGTGGCGCACCGGCAGGCCAAACTCATCGGTCTCCCCGGTCGTTTCCCCATAGAGCGCAAAGTCGCGCACGGCGCCCGACGCTCGCCCGGCCATGCTCTCCTTCATGCCGGCGTGGGCCACCACCAGCCGGCCCTCGTCCAGCACATAGTGGCTGACCAGGCTGTCAATGAAGTCCGCTACCTGCTGCCGGAACTCGGGCGGCTCATCCGCCAACTGGGCCAGCGACTCGGCCAGCCCGTGGGTCACCTGCACAGTGCGCCCGCGTAGCTTGCGCATCAGCTTGTCATCATGGTTGCCGGGCAGACAGAGCGCCGTGCCCTCGGCAACCATCCCCATGACCAGCCTGAGCACCTGGGGAATCTTCGGGCCGCGGTCCACCAGATCGCCCAGGAAGACCGCCTTACGTCCGGCAGGTGGAACGGCGCGCATGGCTTCGCCATCCACCGTATAGCCGAGCCGCTCCAGCAACAGCAGCAGCTCATCATAACAACCATGAACGTCGCCGATAATGTCAAAGGGGCCGTGGTCCCAGCGGCGGTCGGTCCAGAGCGGCTCGCGCGTAACACTCGCCGCGGCGACCTCATCCTCGGACTTGAGGACGAAGACCCGGCGAAACCCCTCGCGCTGCAAGCCGCCCAGGGAGCGGCGCAGGTCCTGGCGCTGGCGGGCGATCACCTGTGGGCCGAAGCTCCGATCTGGGCGCTGCCGGTTGCGAGCCAGACAGAGCCGCTCAGGCAGGTCCAACACAATCGCGACCGGCAGCGCGTGATACTCGCGCGCCAGCGCCAGCAGGGGCCGGCGCGCGTCCCGCTGCACATTGGTGGCGTCAATCACCGTCAGCTTGCGCCGGGCCAGCCGCTTCGCCGCGATGAAATGCAGCACCTCAAACGCGTCGCGGCTGGCCGACTGGTCATTCTCATCATCGCTGACCAGCCCGCGACAGAAATCCGATGAGACAACTTCGGTGGGGAGAAAGTGGGCGCGGGCAAAGGTGGACTTGCCGCTGCCGGACGCGCCGATCAGCAACACCAAACAGAAGTCGGGGAGTACAAGATTCATCCTGGGTTCACGCTGTATTTATTCCGCCGTATTTATTCCGTCGCCAAGCGTTCAAAGACGGCCATCTGGCTCGGCGCGCCCACCTCACCATCTTCAGGCCCAATGGGCTGCAACCGGAAACGATAGCCAAAGCGCGACGCCACAGACTGCGCCCAGGCATAGAACTCGGCGCGCGTCCACTCGAAGCGGTGGTCGCGGTGGCGGAGTTGACCGGCAGGAAGGGACGGCCAGCGCACGTTGTACTCGGCATTGGGGGTGGTGAGGACCACCGTCGCGGGCCGGGCAAACTCAAAGACCACCCGCTCAAAGGCCGAAAGTCGCGGTGGGTCCAGATGCTCGATGACTTCCACCACGGCTGCGGCGTCAAAACCGCTCAGGCGCGGGTCGCGGTACATGAGCGAGCCATGAACCAGGCTGATGCGGGCGCGCTGGGCGGGCGGCAGCCGGTCGAGATTCAGCCGTTCCGCGGCGGCCTCAAGGCTGCGCACAGAAACGTCCAGGCCGAGAAGCTGGCTGAACTGTGGCTCGCGCAGCAGCAGCGCCAGCAGCTTCCCCTCTCCACAACCCAGATCCAACACGCGCTGTGCGCCGCTCTCTTTCAAGACAGAAAGGACCGCCTCTAGCCGCTGCTGGTGGAGGTTGAGCCGTTCCTCGGCGATCTCCTCTTCAGTGGCGGCTTCGGTATCGGGCGACGCTTCGGCGGTCTCCGCCAGCAGACGGTCCAGCGCCGCCTCGGTCAGGCTGCGCCGGTGGCGCAGGTAACGCCGGATGATGAGGTCGCGGTCGGGGTGGCTGTGCAGCCACCCTTCCCCGTGGCGCAGCAGCTTCTCCACCTCATCGCTGCCCACGAAGTAATGTTTGGCGTCATCCAACACCGGAATCAGCACGTACAAATGGGAGAGCAGCGTCTGCAACCGCGCGATGGCGGAAAGCGTCACGGTGAAGTAGGGGCTGTTTCCCCACTCAGGCAGAGCCGGGTCCAGAGGGGCCTGCCGTGCAGTGAGGGTATAGCCCAGCGGCTCGAAGAGGCGGCGCAGTACCGGCTCGCCCCCGCGGCACGGCAGCGCAGTGAGCGTCGCCGCCAGCGGAATGGGCGTGGCCGCCAGTTCAGGCCGCTCTCGGCTTCGCCCGTGCAGCGCGCTGCCATAGACTTGAGCGATGGCAACGCTGAGAAAGGACGAGGCGGCATAGGGCCGGTCGTTGACATACTGGGCCAGGACAAAGCCGCTGCCCGCCTCCCGGCGCACCAGCCCCACCGGATCGATCTCCAGCAGCAGCGCCGCGGTGCAACAGCGGGCGCTTGCCTCCGGGTAAAAGACATGGGCTTTGCCGAAGGCCAGATCGAAGGATTGCACGCGGGCCGGATGCTTTGCCAGCAGATAGCCCAGGTCAGTAGCTGGCTCATAGGTAGTGGTTAGGGTAAGCAGCATGGATCGTAGTGAAGGCGCGCGTTACGCTACTCGTCCAGGAGCGCCCCCCAGACGGCCAGATCAAGCTCGATGGTCGTGCGGTTGAGGATGTCGTCCAGCTCGGCGTCCACCTCGGCCAGCTCGTCCAAATCGTGGGCCACCAGCTCCAGATCATCGAGCGTGGCATCGGTGACGTAGGCTTTGTCAAAGCCTTGCTTGGGGTCGAGCCAATAGCCGCTGGCCGCCAACTTGCCCCATTGGGTAAGAAAATAGAGGATCACATATCGTCGCCCGCTGGGGTGGGCGCCGGCGATGCGCGTCCCGCTGGCGCGAATCGGATAGAGGAACCAAACGCCGGCTTGTGTACAGGCGGCGCGATAATAGCGGAGCTGCTCCGCTTGCCGAAAGCGATAGATGGCCCCTTCGCTCAATCTGTCCATTCCGGTTGTGCTCAATCTCCACTGCACTCAATCTCCATCGCTGTCTACCAGCCGGCAATCATACCACGCCTTGGCCCAGGTTGCCCGTTCGATGGCGGCTCATCATGCGCCTATCGCTGCTCTGGGAGCTTCTGCCGGATCTCCTGGCAAAGCCTTTGGATAGTCTGGATCAGCGCCGGGATATCGCCCTTGGGCACACACGCCGCCGCGCCCGCGGTCAATAGCGCCTGGGCAAGCGGCTCCGACATGTAGGCAGAATGGACCAAGACCCGCACACGCGCCCCCATATGCGTGAGCGTCCGTAGCACCTCAATCCCATCGGTGTGGGGCATGTACAGGTCGAGCACCAAAATATCCGGGTCCTCCGCCCGTACAAGGGGGACAACCTCCTGGCCGTCGCTCGCCTCACCCACCACGGCGACTTCCGGAAGGGAGTCGAGGAGATCACGCAACGTCTTTCGATAGACGTGGCTGTCATCGGTAATGACTACTCTTGCTGGGGCCATCGAATCATCTCGCTTCCTAAGCCACCGCGTAGGCCGGCGTCGCTAGTCATGCAGGGCAAGCCGCCAACCCCTCATAGGCTAGTTCAAGGCTGTCGTAGCCGTAAGCGTAGCGGTGGGCGTGATCGTAACGGTCGCCGTCACCGTGACTGTGGCGGTTGGCGTACCCGGCTCGGCCGTGGGCGTATCGGTCGAAATTGGCGTTTCGGTCGGTACGAGCGTCTCCGTCGCAGTGGCGGTCTCAGTGGCCGTCGGCTCGGCGGTAGCGGTGGGGGTCTCCGTATCAGTGGCCGTCGGCTCAGGTGTGTCAGTCGCCGTGGCCGTATCGGTTGCCGTTGGCGTCTCGGTGAGCGTGGGGGTCTCGGTCGGCGTGTCCGTCGGTGTCGGCGTATCCGTTGGCGTCGGGGTGTCGGTGGAGGTGGGTGTGTCGGTTGGCGTCGGCGTCCACTCCAATTCAGTCACCCGCGTAGACAAGTCAGCCACAGTCGTCTCCAATGCGGCGACACGCGGCTCCATCGGGTCCTCCTGCGCTTGTAGGGAGGGGACAGAAGGCTCGGTCAACGTCTGGAGCAAGACCAGCGCCGCCAGCCCTCCCGCAGCCAGTCCAACCGGCAGAGACTTCATGACTTTCCTCCTT
This sequence comes from Caldilineaceae bacterium, assembly GCA_035574055.1. Classification (GTDB taxonomy): domain Bacteria; phylum Chloroflexota; class Anaerolineae; order Caldilineales; family Caldilineaceae; genus QEUY01. The sequence goes on along the minus strand of DATLZJ010000352.1, from coordinate 8,877 downwards.
CCCAGGGCTACAGGCAGGCCTACGGGGCGTTGTCCCGCGCCTGCGCCCTCATGACCAGCTCATGATAGTCTGCACATGTTGCGCCAGATGCCGAATAGCGCATCGGTTCTTGCGCCAGGGCAAGCGGTTCGACATCCACCTTTACAAGCACTTTTACAAGCACTGAAGAGCACGACGCCAGAGGGCAGCATCGCTTCGGTTGGCAGAGGCTCTCATTCACCAGCAGCTAAACTCGACCGGCGCGTTTGCCACTGCCGCGGGCTGGCTCAAGCATAGGTCGCTCGCGCTTCCGGTGCAATAGACAGTAGCACACTCATGGGTATGGCGGATTGGTATACCGGGCGGCTTACAAGCAAGCTCAAAGGCGCATTGTATGCTTAGGTCCAATCAAGATCAAATAACGCGAAAGATCAAATATCGCGAATAACGTCCTGAACCCTCTAGAATCCATCGAGCACAACTTGCTGTCACAAGGTATGCTGTCATACGTTGTCAGCTTATTGACAGCATACTCGCCGCCGAACCGTGCTATACTCTAGCCGCGCCCCTACATTACACTCAACATCGAAACCGTGCCCAGGTTCCCAACGCTGACCTGCATCGAAGCCGGGAATCTGGGCACACCTCTTTCCGCACTCGTTTCGCACCCCCCTTCCATCCCGATAGTTGCCCTTGCTGCGCCCATCCGTCATAATGGGGGCATCATCAAGCCGCGGCGCGGCGGCCATCCATTGCTCTACCCGATCCCTGGAGAAGCGAGTGAAACGCTGGTCACCTACCCTCATTCTACTGGCCGTAGCGCTGGCGGTTGCCCTTATCGTTTACCTCTCCCAACGCCGGGAGGAGAGCGCGCCGGTGGTTCAACCGTCTGCCACCGCGCAGCCGGATGCCGGGACGCCGCCGGCGGCAGGCGATAGCCAGACCGGCGAGCAACCGTCAAACGCGACGCTGGACGCAGACACAGCCTTCACCCTCACCCTCGTCAGTTGGAACGTGGAGAGCGGCGGCGCGCTGCAAACGGTCGTGGCGAACCGCATCGCCGGCTTTGACCAGGTAGATGTCTGGGGCCTCTCCGAGGTGCTCCAGGTGGACGCTGAAGCCTATGAGTTCGCCGCCGAAGAAGACGAAAATGCCGACTTCGACTCCCTGTTGGGCACAACCGGGGCCGCCGACCGTCTCCTGCTCATCTGGGATGGCGACCGCTTTGAGCGCACCGGCGGCGGCGAGCTGATGGAGATCGCCCAAGGCGGGCGAGCGCCCCTCTACGTCCAGCTGCGCGACCGCGCCACGGGCATCGAATTTATTGTCATGGTGAACCACCTGCACCGCGCCAACGCCTCGGCGCGCCACCGCCAGGCGCGGCTCCTCAATGACTGGGCCGAGGCGCAGCCCCTGCCCGTCATCGCGATGGGCGACTACAACTTCGACTGGGACCTGGAAAACGGCGATCAGGACCACGACCCCGGCTATGACTTCATCACCGAGGACAACGTCTTCGTCTGGCTACGCCCTGCTGAGTTACATACCACCCAATGCAGCGGCTGGCCCTGCCGCTTCAATTCTGTGCTGGACTTTGTCTTTGTCTCCGGCCCTGCCCAATCGTGGAACGGCGTCGCCCAGATAGTCGTGGTAGACAATGACTTCCCCGACGATAACACTACCCCCGACCATCGCCCTGTGCTGGCCGTGTTGAGCACCGTCCCCTTCCCCACCGCGCCCGCACAGCCAACCGCCAAGGGCAGCGCCAACCTGCGCGCCGGCCCAGGCAATGATTTCCCGGTCGTTGGTCGCACCGAGGATGGACAGCCGCTCACCCTCGTCGCTCGCGACGAGTCCGGCAACTGGCTCCAGCTTGACAGCGGCCAATGGATCGCGACGTTCTTTGTCAACAATGCCCCGCCCGATCTGCCTGTGGCGCAAGTCACCCCTACGCCGGGCGAGCCATCGTCGCCGGTGGTGACGCCCGGCGCTGCGGGTCTGCGCCTGGGGACGCTCTTCTACGACGGCGAGATTCCCCAAGTCGAGTCTGATGAATATATCGAGATCGTCAACGACGGCCCCGCCCTCAATCTGGCGGGCCATACCCTGGCCGACGATGACGGCAATCGTTTCACCTTCCCCGACTACACCATGGCGCCCGGCGAGTCCTGCCGGGTCTACACCAACCAGGATCATCCGGAATTTTGCGGCTTCAGCTTTGGCTCGGCCCAATCCATCTGGGCCAATGGTGGGGATGTGGCGATCCTGACCGGCCCCAACGGCAACGAGCTTGACCGCGCCTGTTGGGGAAGCGGGTGCGAGTAACGAACGTGTTCAGCTACTCTACGACGACGGGCGCAAGATTGGCCGCCGCTGGCCGGGCGGCGCGGCGCAAGACCGCCGTCTGGAGCTAAACAAACTGCACGAATCCGGCATCAGGCAAGACTCCTGAGGACGGGCGCCCCTGCCGGCGTTTGAGCCAATTGAGGCGCCTCCCCAGGAGTCCTGCCGCAAACGTCTAGGCGCGCATTATTGAATCTCGCCGATCCGCTCCGCCTCGTCGAGATTCTCCTGGGTGATCAGCTTCGGCGCGATGAAGATATCATGCTCGCCGGGTTCTGTGCCGTCGCGCAGGTAGTCTACCAGCGTGCGCAGCGCCGTCTGCGACTGGTCGCCAGGGAACTGGTCCACCGTGGCATATAACTCGCCGTCGCGCACCATCGTCAGCGCCTCCGGCAGTGCGTCATAGCCAATCACCTTGACCTGCTCGGCGATGCCCCGTGCTTTGAGCGCCTCGACCGCGCCGAAGGCCATTTCATCATTGGCGGCAACAATAGCATCGGGGTCTGGCGTCGCGCCCAGGCAGTTCTCGGTGACGCTCAACCCCTGCTCGCGGCGGAAGCGCGCCGTCTGCTGGCAGGCGACTTCAATCTCCGGGTGGCTATCAATGATGTTGTGAAGACCTTGAGACCGGTCAATGGCAGGCGAGCTACCCGGTTCGCCGGTCAGCTCAAAGATCACGGCGCCGTCGGGGAAAAGCTCCAACAACGCCTTCCCCTGTTCCTCCCCTCCCAGCACATTGTCCGCGCCGACATGGGCCAAGGTGTTCACGTCGAAGACGGTGCGGTCAATCGTGACCACAGGGATACCCGCATCCACGACCTGTTGCACGGCTGGCGCCATACCCTCGGCAGTGATCGGGCTGATCAACAGGCCGTCGTACCCAACCGCGATGACCGCCTCCAGATCGGCGGTCTGCTTCGGAACCTGGTTTTGGCCGTCTAGGGTGACAATCTCGATGTTGCCGAGCCGCTCGGCCTCTTCGCGCACCTGGGCTTCCATGAAGACGAAGAACGGGAAAGCCATATCGGGCAGCGAAAGTGCAATGGTCAGCGTGTCGTCCTCAGCGCCAGCCGGTGCTTCAGCAGCGGGCGCCTCGGCTGCCGGGGCTTCTCCTGCCGGCGCAGTCCCCTGTTGCGGCGCGACGGGAGCAACACAAGCGCCAACCAGCAACACCAGCAGCGATACGATACTGCACAGCACAAGATGGTTCCGTCTCATGGCTCTTCTCCTTGCATATTAGGCAGACAAACATGACTCCGAAAGGTTTTAAAGCCGGCGTCGCTTCACCGTCTGGTCAAAGAAGACGGCGAAGACAATGATCGCGCCGATGATAATCTGCTGGTAGTAAGAGGAGACATTCAATAACGTCAAACCATTCGCCAGAACGCCGATCAGTAGCACGCCGACCAGCGTGCCGAAGATGCCGCCCTCGCCGCCAAAGAGACTGGTGCCGCCGATAACGACGCTGGCGATGACGGTCAGCTCATAGCCGACGCCGGCCACCTGCTCGGCAGAGTTGAGCCGCGCCGAAAGGAGAAACCCAGACAGCCCCGCAAAAAAGCCGGTGATCACATACACGCTCATGATCAGCCGGTCTACATTCAAGCCCGACAGGCGCGCCGCCTCCTGATTGCCGCCCACCGCATAGAGATGGCGGCCATATTTGGTATATCGCAACACAACAAAACAGAGGATGGCAAAGAAGAGGAAAATGATCACCGGCACAGGCACCACGCCGACCATCCCCTGGCCCCAGTAGCGGTATTCGGGGCGAAAGGCGCTGATCGGCTGGCCGTTGGAGAAGACCAAGGCGGCCCCGCGGAAGGCGGACAGCCCCCCCAACGTCACAATAAAGGGCGGCACCTTGAGCTTGCTGATCGCGGCGCCCTGCAACAGGCCGCCGGCGACGCCGACAGAGACGGCAGCCCCAATCGCGGCGGGAAGACCATACCCCCCGCCTTCGCCGGCTCCGCCGCCGGTCAAGAGGCCGGCGCTGCCCTTTTCAACCGCCGCGCCAACCAGACCGGCCAGGGCCAGCAGCGACCCCACCGACAGGTCAATTCCGGCAGTCAAGATCACGAAGGTCATGCCCAAGGCCAGTAGCCCGACAATGGACACCTGGCGCAATACGTTAAAGATATTGATGGGCGAAACAAAGGCCGGCTCCAGAATCGCAAAGACAATACAGAGGGCGACCAAGAAGAAGAAAGCGCCAAAGCGGCTGATCGCAGCCACGAAGTCAAGGCCGGTTGATGCGCTTCGGCGAAGCTCGACGGCAGAACCCGAAGTCCTCGTAGTCATGATACAGCAACTCCCTCAGCGGCAGGCGCCGCATCCGGCTGGTCAACTTGGAGCGTACAATAGCGCATGACAAGCTCCGGCGTCGCCTCACCACGCCAGAGGACGCCGGTCACTCTGCCCTTCGCCATGCAGACAATGCGGTCGCTCATGGCCAATAACTCCGGAAGCTCAGAGGAAATCATGATGATGCTCACGCCGCTCTCGGCCAGTTGATTCATCAAGCGATAAATCTCGGCCTTGGCGCCCACGTCAATGCCGCGGGTCGGCTCATCCATGAGCAAGATTTTCGGTTGCAGCATCAGCCACTTGGCGATGACCACCTTTTGCTGATTGCCGCCGCTCAGGTTCAGCACCTTCTGATCCAGACTCGGCGTGCGTATCTGGAGCAGGTCGGCATAGGCGCGCACACGCTGCCGCTCTTGAGCCAACTGCACGAAACCGAGGCGGGTTACCTGGTCCAGGCTGGCAAGGGTGACGTTCTCACGAACGGCCAAGCTCAAGATCAGCCCCTGTTCTTTTCGGTCTTCGGGCACAAAGCCGATGCCATTGCGGATGGCATCCATGGGCGAATGGATGTCAACGAGCTTGCCCTCGATCCGGATCTCGCCTGCATCAAAGGAGTCAGCGCCAAAGATCGTGCGCGCAAGCTCGGTGCGCCCTGCGCCGACCAATCCGGCAAAGCCCAGGATTTCGCCTCGGCGCAGCGTAAAAGAGACGTTATCCAGCACAATGGCGCTCGGATCCAACTTGGTTCCACGGCGCGTTAGCCCCCGCACATCCAATACGATATCAGGCGATGCTTGCTCAAGAGATGCTTGATCAGGAGATGCTTGGCGGCCAGCTCCATGGGCGGCCTGGCCGCGATCCTCCCGCTGGAAAAGCTCGCCGCGCGACCGGCCCACCATCATCTGGATCAGCCGGTCTTCGGTCGCCTCGGCCGCGTCCAGCGTGCCGACATTCACACCGTCGCGCAACACTGTAATGCGGTCGGCAATGGTGCGAACCTCCTCAAGCCGGTGCGAAATGAAGATCACACCGATGCGGTTGCGGCGCAGCTCACGCATGGTCTCCAACAAATTCCGCACCTCGGCCTCACTGAGCGCAGAAGTCGGCTCGTCCATCACAATAACCCGCACTGCCATCGAGAGCGCCTTGGCGATTTCCACCATCTGTTGTTCGGCGACAGACAGATCGCGCACAATCGTCATCGGGTTAAGCCGAACGCCCAGCCGCGCCAGCAGCGCCTCGGTCTGCTGGCGGAGCTGGCGGCGGTCAACGAAGCCGAAGCGACCGGTCTCCCGGCCAATGAAGATATTCTCCATCACCGTCAGGTTCGGCATCAGATTGAATTCCTGGTAGATGATGGAGATGCCCAGTTGTTGTGTCTGGTGTGGGTTTTGCAGATGAACAAGCTGGCCGTCCAGGTAGATTCTGCCGCTGTCCATCGGATAGACGCCGGACAAAATCTTCATCAGTGTGGATTTGCCCGCACCGTTCTCCCCAATCAGGCCGAGGATTTCGCCGGCCCGCACCTCCAGGCTGACGTTCTCAAGCGCCTGGACGCCAGGAAAGGATTTGGAGATATTCTCCATGCGCAGCAGCGGATGATCGGTCATGGCGTAATTGGTCATGGCGTCAGGGAGAGAAAGGAGTGTCCGGCAGCGCCGGCACGCGTGTGATGGTTTGAACGTTAACACAGCCCGCATTGGCCGTCAAGGAACCCTGAACGTTCGAGGGGCCTCACAGCCCTGCCGCTTGCTTCATCACAAGCGGTGACTTGCGTTATAGTACTCGACACTACTCACAGCGACGGAGGGACCCCCAAGCCACGGTAAGGAGAACGCCATGCAGCGCAGCACAGATGCGATCCTGACCACCCATGCCGGCAGCCTGCCGCGCCCTCGCTCCTTGGTTGCACTCCATACCGCCCGCTACAGCGGCGCGCCCGTTGATGAGGCGACATTGGCCCAAGGCGTTGAAGATGCAGTTCGCACAACCATTGCCAAACAGATCGAGGCCGGCCTCGCCATCATCAACAACGGCGAGATGGGGCGCGAGAGCTTTTTCTCCTACGTCCAGCATCGCATGAGCGGCTTTGGCGGCGCCGGCGCCCGCCCTATCATGGCCGACCTACTCCGCTATCCCGGCAGCCTGGAGCGCCGGCGCCAGGCCATGGGCACAGATGAGCGGGTAGACCTGCTCAAAGCGCCCAAAGCCATCGGCGAAGTCCGCTATGTGGACACAGGGCCAATCGAGCACGAGTGCCGCCAGCTCAGGCGGCTACTCGACGAGACAAAGGGAGACTATCGCGAGGCGTTCATCTCCTCGCCCTCCCCCGGCATCATCGCCGCCGCCATGCAGAACGACTACTACGCAGACCTGGACGCTTATGTAAATGCGCTGGCCGGCGCGCTGCGCGTTGAGTATCAAACCATCGCCGCCGCCGGTTTCATCCTCCAGATCGACGCGCCCGACCTGGCGCTGGAGCGCCATACGCTCTTTCAGGACAAACCACTGGAGGACTTCCTGGCCTTTGTGCGCGTCGTCGTCGCTGCCATCAACCGCTCGCTGGCGGGCATCCCGCGCGAGCAGGTCCGGCTGCATGTTTGTTGGGGCAACTATGAGGGGCCGCACGATTGTGACGTGCCGCTGGAAGACATCTGGCCGGAGGTCTCCAAAGTCAATGCCGGCGCGATTATGCTTTCCATGGCCAACCCGCGGCACGCCCACGAATACCGCCTCTTTCAGGACCCAGCCTTGCTTGGCGACCGGGTACTGATCCCAGGCGTGATTGATACGACCACCAACTATATCGAGCATCCGCAGGTGGTAGCCGACCGGATCGAACGCATTGCTGCGGCAGTTGGCGACCCAACGCGGATCATCGCCGGCACCGATTGCGGCTTTGAGACCGCCGCCGGCTCCAAGATGGTAGTCGAGGAAGTGGTTTGGGCCAAGCTGCGCTCGCTGGCCGAGGGCGCAGCCATCGCCTCCAAGCGGCTGTTTGGGTAACCTAGCCTGGCGGCGTCCACGGCTCCGGCGCCCGGTACTCCAGGCCGGTGATGACCTCGACCACAGCGGGCTGCTCCGCCGCCAATGCCTGCCGGATCGCGCCGCCGATCTCGTCCGGTCGCTCCACGCGCAGGCCCAGGCACCCCATCTCCTGGGCAATGCGCGCAAAGCTGACCGGCGCGAAGCGATACAGCTCCGCCGGATTGCCGGGCCGCCCGCCATAAACCGCATGAATATCAGCGATGCCCTGCGCCAGCCCGTGATTGTTATTGATGATGGTCACGGTGTTGATCTGGCGCCGCCGCGCGGTCTCCAGCTCGCTCAGGTGATACCAAAACCCGCCGTCGCCGGTGAAGCAGACCACCGGGCGGTCCGGCGCTGCGCATTTTGCCCCCAACGCGGCCGGAAATGCCCAGCCTAGCGAGCCGGCCGCACGCAGATAGCGCTGGCCCGGATGGGTCAGGTTGACCATGGTCGCAGTCCAGATGGCCGAATAGCCGGTGTCGGCCACCAGCACGGCGTTCTCGGGCAGCGCCTCACTCAGCTCCCGGCACAGCCGCTCCGGGCGGATGGGAACCGCATCGGAGCGGCGCAGCGGCTCGATCGCGTCACGCCAGGCGTCCACCAGCGCCCGCACGCGTTGTAGCCATGCCCTGTTAGCGGGTCTAGCTGTCAGCGTCTCAATTAGCCTGGTCACCACCCGCTTTGCATCCCCCACCACGCCGATGGCCCCAGGATAGTTGCGCCCGATCTCCGCCGGCTCAATATCAATCTGCACGACCGGCGTGCCCGGCGGCGGTACCGCCCAGTTGTGTGTCACCTGGTCGCCGGTGTGGCTGCCGATGTAGACCACCAGGTCCGCCTCCGCGACCACCTGGTTGGCGCAGCGCGCCGAATAGGAGCCGACCACGCCTATATTGAGGGGATGGCCGTCCAGCAGGGTCCCTTTACCGTTGACCGAGGTCGCCACAGGAATAGACCAGCCTTCTGCCAGCGCCGCTACCTCGGCTTCAGCCCCGGAAAGATGCACCCCACCCCCGGCGACGATCACGGGCCGTTCGGCGGCGGCAAGGGCGCGGGCCGCTTGCTCGACCGCGCCCGGCTCCGGCTCTGGCCGGAAGGCCGGAAACCGGGTGAACGGCGCTTCGACGACGACCGCCAACGCCCCTTCTGCCGCCTCCAGCGCCCGCCCATTGTGGCCCAATAGGTCCAGATGAACAGGCCCCGGCGCACCCGATGTCG
>DATLZJ010000351.1:0-6532 GCA_035574055.1 Caldilineaceae bacterium | reverse complement strand
ATGGAGACGGCTGGTATCACTCTACCGGCTTGCCTGTCCTTTGTCAATCTTCCGGTGACCGCTTATTTTGCCCCTCCCCCTGGGTTCGATGCTATACTCGTCTGAGCTTCCTGTTGACACGCCCACCCTGGAAAGGCGCCCCATGCCCAAAATTACCAACATCCGCACCATCCGCACTCGCGCCAGCGGCGCCTGGGTCATCGTCAAGGTCGAGACTGACCAGCCCGGCCTCTACGGCATCGGCTCGGCCAGCGACTACTTTCATGCTCGCACCGTCATCGCCGCGATTGAGACCATTGCCCCCAAGCTCATCGGCCGCGAGGCCGCCAACATCGAGGATAATTGGCAGACCATCCTGACCAGCGGCTATTGGCGCAACGGCTCGATCCTCAATACCGCCCTGGCGGGCATTGACATGGCCCTGTGGGACATTAAGGGCAAGGAGGCGGGCATGCCCGTCTACCAGCTCTTGGGCGGCGCCTGCCGCGCCGCCGTCCCCTGTTACGCCCACGCCGCCGGCAATACCCTCGCAGAGCTAGAGGAAGACGTGCGCCGCTACATCGCAGAAGGGTATCCGGTCATCCGCTGCCAGCTCGGCCCCTATGGCGGCGGCGGCTTTCTGACCGACGCCGAGACCTCACGCCCGCGCAATGCCTGGCCGCACACCCGCTCCTTCGACGACGAAGCCTATCTCACCAACGTGCCCAAGATGTTTGAGCACCTGCGCGCCCAGCTTGGCTTCGGCCCCAAGCTCACCCATGATGTGCATGAGCACCTGCTCCCCCACAATGCTGTCACCCTCGCCAAGCTACTGGAACCCTACCGCCTCTTCTTCCTGGAGGACCTCCTATCTCCGGAGCAAGTGGGGTGGTACCGGCTGGTGCGCCAGCAGTGTACGACGCCCCAGGCGATGGGCGAGCTGTTCATCAACCCCCATGAGTGGACGCCCCTCATTACCGAGCGCCTGATTGACTTTGTGCGTGTGCGCGTCTCCAAGGGCGGCGGCATCACCCCCTGCCGCAAGATCGCCACCCTCTGCGAATGGTTTGGCGTCAACACTGCCTGGCAGGAGGGGGGCGACAACGACCCCGTTAACCAAATGGCTGCCGTTCACCTGGATATGGTCAGCTACAGCTTCGGCATTCAGGAAGAGAACCATTTCGCGCCGGAGGAGTATGACGCCTTCCCCGGCCACGCAGTGCTGGAGGGCGGCTACCTTTATCCCAACGACGCGCCCGGCCTGGGCATTGACATTGACGAAGCGAAAGCCGCCGCGCTGCTCAACCCGGAGCTGGCCGCCAAGAGCTACTTCATGGCCGAGGACCGCCGCGCCGATGGCGTGGTCGTTCGCCCATAACCTTTGTCTTGAGCGTATTGAGGATGTATTGAGGAGAGAACCATGCTTCCAACCATTGAGCCGGGCATCAAGCTTGCCGCTCAGATGTCGCCCGAACCCAGCGAAGACGATCTCAAGTTTGTCAAACAGATGGGGATTGATTATGTCGTCCTGTGGACCGACGCCACCAAGTCCTCCTATGACTATTACGCCAGTCGTAAGCGCCTCTTTGAAAACGCCGGCCTCAAGATTTACGGCTTCGGTAACCGCGACGTTCACAACCAGGACGCCATCGTGCTCAACCTGCCGGGCCGGGACGCCAAGGTAGAGCAGTACAAGCAACACCTGCGCGACCTGGGCCGCGCCGGCATCCCCTATACCACCTACGCCCATATGGCAAATGGCATCTGGAGCACCCAGCGCGAGGAGACCCGCGGCGGCGCCAGCGCCCGCGCCTTCGACCTCGCAAAGGCCGACAAGGGCCACTGGAGCGGCGTCTACTACACCACGCCCCTCTCCCATGGCCGCCGCTATACCCAGGAAGAGATCTGGGACAACTTCACTCGCTTCATTCAAGAAGTCGCGCCGGTGGCCGAAGATGCCGGCGTCAAGATCGGCATCCACCCCGACGACCCGCCCCAGCCGGAGTTGGCCGGTGTGCCCCGCTGCATCTTCAGCAGCTACGAGGGCTATGCCCGCGCCCTGGAGATCGCGGATAGCCCTAACGTCGGCATCTGTTTCTGTGTCGGCTGTTGGCTGGAGGGCGGCCCACTGATGGGCAAGGGGGTGGTCGAGTCCATCCAGGACTTTGGCCGCGCCAATAAGATCTTCAAAGTCCACTTCCGCAACGTCAGCGCGCCGCTTCCCCACTTCGTCGAGACCTTCGTAGATGATGGCTACATGGATATGTACAAGGTGATGAAGGCGCTGCGCGATATCAACTTTGATGGCGTGGTTATCCCTGATCACATTCCCGTGATGGTCAACGACCCGCGCTTGGGTACCGCCTACTCCTTCGGTTATATGAAGGCCCTCCTCCAGCGCGCCAATGAAGAGGCCGCGGCGGGCCGCTAACCCACCACAGACACGAACACAGAACCTAGAAGAGCTGCCAAAGATGCTGTTCGAGTTGCGCCAGTACCGTACCAGGCCCGGCCAGCGCGAGCGCTGGGTCAAGTTTATGGAGGAAGTCGTCATCCCCTACAACGTCGCCAAGGGGGTTGTCGTCGTCGGCAGCTTCGTCGGCGAGGAGGAGGACGACCTGTATGTCTGGATCCGCCGCTTCGACTCGGAGGAGGAGCGCGCCCGTCTCTACAAAGAGATCTACGAGTCCGACTACTGGAAGACGGAGGTAGCGCCCTTGGTCTCCGAGATGATTGACCGCAGCAAGCATGTGATCGCACGGCTCCAGCCGACCCCGCGGTCGGTCATTCGCTGACCCCCTCGAGCACACCGACATGATCACGCTTGTACATGATCACGCTTGAGGTCTGTGTAGATTCGGTCGAGGGCGCGATTGCCGCACAACGCGGCGGCGCGCATCGAGTCGAGCTGTGCGCCAACCTCTTTGAAGGCGGCGTCACCCCCAGCGCCGGCGCCATCGAGCTGGCCCGCCGCCATCTGACCATCGGCCTCCACGTCTTGATCCGGCCGCGCGGCGGCGATTTCTGCTACTCAGCGCTGGAGTTCGAGGTCATGCGCCGCGACATCGAGATCGCCAAGTCGCTTGGCGCGGACGGCGTGGTCTTGGGCTTGCTCCTGCCTGATGGCACCGTGGACGAGGCCCGGACGGGCGCGCTGGTGAAGCTGGCGCGCCCTCTCTCCATTACCTTTCACCGTGCGCTAGATATGGCCGCCGACCCGGCCAGCGCGCTCGAAACCCTGATCCGGCTTGGCATCGAGCGCGTGTTGACCTCCGGCCAGGAGCCAAGCGCGCTTGAGGGAGCGGAGACCATCGCCGCGCTAGTGCGCCAGGCGCAAGGCCGCATTGCCGTCATGGCCGGCGGCGGCATCCATGAGCGCAACATCGCCCGCATCGTCAAGGCGACGAATGTCTCTGAGGTGCATCTAAGCGCACGGATGCCGGTGGAGAGCGCCATGCAATTTCGCAACAGCCGCGTGCCGATGGGCGGCGCGCTCCACCCGCCTGAGTTTCACCGCCTCATCACCTCCGCCGAGCGCGTCAGCGCCTGCCTGCGCGCGCTGGCGGCATAGGAAATAGGAAATAGGCAATAGGAAGTAGACAGTAGGAAATAGGTTTCAAGGGTTCAGCAAGGAACGGGTCATGGAATTACTGGACAACACACCCGGCGGCTATCGCTTTCTCACCGGCATCGCGCCCTACTCGGCAGGCGTGGTCGCCTTGCCCGGTTTTGTCATCGAGCGCCGCCAGTTGATGAACCCCCTGCCCTATCGCGCCGGCTTTGACGCCATCGCCCGCCACCTTTCCGCCCTCGGCCGTCCCAAGGCGGCCCTCTGTGCGGTGGAGCTGCGCATCCCGGCCCCCCTTCCCTTTGATGGCTTTGCAAGCCTCAACGCCGGCTACCGCGCCATCCTGGAAGATTGGGGCCTGTTGCTGGGCGACCGCAATCCCATTGCCCGCACCAATGTCGCGCCTGCGGTCGCGCCGCCTGGCGAGGCGGTGCTCTACGGTTTTAGCTACACAACGCCGGTCTCCCGCCCAAGCGATCCCACCTTTGTCGTAGCCGGCGCAGGGGATTTGCGCGACCAGGCCGACCTGCGCCCCGAAGCCATTGTCCGGCCGGGCGAGACCGGCCCCGACGCGTTGCGCGACAAGGTCGAAACGGTCTTGGCCGTCATGGACGAGCGGCTGGCCGGGTTGGGAGCCGCCTGGGCCGGTGTGACGGCGGTCAACATCTACACCGTCCAACCCCTCTCCCTCTTTTTCGAGAGCACCCTTCTTCCGAAAGTTGGTTCCGCCGCCCACCACGGTGTACACTGGTATTACAGCCGCCCACCCATTGCCGGCCTTGAATATGAGATGGACCTGCGCAGGGTCGCGGTGGATGCGCTGCTCGCGTGAGTTTGCCAACCATCCTTCTCCACGTGCGCCGCTAGCCGCGCCGCCATAGCAAATGAGAAATCCGCATGGCTGAGAAAGTTTTACTGGATACCGACATCGGCTCCGACATTGACGACGCCGTATGCCTGGCCTACCTGCTGGCCCAGCCCGCCTGTGACCTTCTGGGGATTACCACCGTCAGCGGCGAGCCGGTCGCCCGCGCCCGCCTTGCCAGCGCGCTCTGCCGCGCTGCCGGGCGTGATGTGCCCATTTACCCTGGCGCAGCCAACCCGCTGCTCGTCCCCCAGAAGCAGACGCACGCCAAACAGGCCACTAAACTGGACCGCTGGCCCCACGCCGCCGAGTTCCCGACCGGCGAGGCGGTCGAGTTCCTACGCCGGACGATTCGCGCCCATCCCGGCGAGATCACGCTCCTGACCATCGGCCCGCTGACGAATATTGCCCTGCTCTTTTCCGTTGACCCGGAAATCCCGTCCCTGCTCAAACAACTGGTCATGATGTGCGGCGTCTTTACCGAGCAGACGCCCCGCCACAGCGGGAATCGGGAGTGGAACGCCCTGCTCGACCCTCACGCCACGGCCATTGTCTACCGGGCCAGACCGGCCGTCCACCGTTCATTGGGTCTCGACGTGACTACCCAGGTGGTGATGCCTGCCGCCGAGGTGCGCGCTCGCTTCACCGGCCCCTTGCTGGCCCCTGTGCTGGACTTTGCCGAGGTCTGGTTTGCCGAGCGGGACCTGCTCACCTTTCACGATCCCCTGGCCGCCGTCTCTATTTTTGATGATCAGGTCTGCCGCTTTGTGCGCGGCCAAGTGGAGGTCGAGCTGGCTGATCCGGAGCTGGCGGGCCGCACCTACTGGCGCGAGGACAGCGCCGGCCCCCACGAGGTCGCCCTGGCCGTGGACGCGGCTCGCTTCTTCGATGACTACTTTGGCGTCTTCTCGTAAGCAGATTTGCAGCCAAGCTTTATCCCACCGTTTTAAGACCAGCGAGGCGCACCCATGCAGCTTTACAACCGGTCCTGGTCTCGTCGTGAGCTAGAGGCGCGCGTTGGCCGTCTGGAGCAGGTCGCCGGCCTGCGCCGCTTCACCCTGGCCGAGGGGAACGAGGCCGGCGTCGAGCAAATCCAGGTCCGCACTGGCGCCGGCCTCTGTTACTATGTGTCGCCGCAGCGCGGGCTGGACATCTCGCTGGCCGAGTTCGGCGGCGTCCCGTTGAGCTGGCAATCGCCCAACGGCGACGTGCATCCCGCCTATTACGATGACCGCGGGCTTGCCTGGCTGCGCACCGCCGCCGGCGGGCTGCTCATGACCTGCGGATTTACCCAGGCCGGCGCGCCTACGGTTGACCAGGGACAAGAGCTGGGGCTGCACGGTCGCGCTCACCACCTGCCTGCCCGCCAGCTCTGCACCGAAGGCATCTGGGAAGGCGATGAGTACACCCTGCGCATCGCCGGCCTGGTCGAGGAAACCATCATCTTCGGCGAATTTATCCGCCTCACCCGCGAAATTCGCAGCCGGCTGGGCAGCAACCGCATCGCCCTCACCGACCGCTTTGAAAACCTCGCGTTTGCGCCCGCGCCGCTCATGCTGCTCTATCACTTCAATTTCGGCTTCCCGCTGCTGGACGAGGCGACGACCTTCAGCTTTCCCTCGCGCAAGGTCGAGCCGCGCGACGCCGGGACGCCGCTGGAGGGTTACCGCAACTGGCAGCCGCCGGAGCCGAACCACCAGGAGCGAGTTTATCTTCACAACGAGCTGGAGACAGACGCACAGGGCTGGGCCGCCGCATCCATCCACAACCCGGCCTTTCCCTTGCCCGGCGGGCCGCGGCCGCTGACCGTGCGTCTGGCCTGGGATACCTCTACGCTGCCCAGCCTCGTCCAGTGGCGCATGGCCGGCACAGGGACTCACGTCCTGGGCATCGAACCGACCAACTGCAACGTCCGCGGCCGCGCCGCGGCGCGCGCCGATGGCAGCCTGGTCTTTCTGGAGCCGGGCGAAACGGCCGTCTGCCGGCTGGAGTTGGCGGTCGAGGTGGGTTGAGTGGGCCATCGCGCGCCATACTCGCCTATGTCGCCTCCGGCGGCGCAGGCGTTTGCTATCGTGAAAGGAGAATGACCATGCAAGCCTTAGTGTGGGACGGCCCCCGCC
>DATLZJ010000350.1:0-2791 GCA_035574055.1 Caldilineaceae bacterium | reverse complement strand
GCACGATGGACTTTGATCAGGGCATCCTGTACAGCATCCGCCGCCGCTTCTTCGGTACGGAGGATTTGTTGGGCAAGGCGTTGGGCGGCAGCCTGGTAATGGTCAACCAAGCGTGAGAAGGCCAGCTCATCTCCCAAACGGGCCGCCTGGATCAGCTCCGGCATGTCCGGTTGGGTTCCGGCAAAACTAGCAAGCCATCGCTCTGGTAAGAGGTGAATCTCCTCCTCCAGGGGACTCGCGATAGATGCATGCATGGATCATCCCTTTCTACTCACACGCTCCATGGCATAGGGTGCAGTCTGATCTTAGAAAGCGATGATTAAAATCGCCTGAGCAAACTGAGACACTTTTCAGACCGTTTGCCTACGCTTTGCGCAGCCTTGGCCTAAGCACGCGGCGCGTAGGCCGAGCGGCGAGTTGACCGCGTTGAGCGGAACTCAGACGAAAAAGGTGCGGCGCCCACCGTCAGATTGGGCGCCGCACCTTTATGATCTGCCCATGGATGTATGATCTGCCCATGGATGGCCTGGGTGCGGATGGTCCGGGTGTGATTGGAGTGACTTTGCGGTTGCTATTCTAGGAGCATCTGATAGCCGTAGCCGCGAATGGTGGCAATAAAACGAGGCTCATCGCCCGAACCGGGTTCAATCCGGCTGCGCAAGCGACTGATCATCCGGTCAATGTTGGCATCATAGACATCGCCCTGGGCTTCGGGCCAGACGGCTTGCGCGATCTCGTCTTTGCTGACCACGCGGCCGCGCGTTTGATAGAGATACCAGAGTAGGTCGAACTGCTTGACGCTCAAAGGCGGATCCAAAAGCACCCCATCAACGTATACTTGACGGGTTGTGGGATCGACCCGCAGGGCCGGCTCGCGCACGGCAATGAGCGAAGGCGCTGTTACCGTGGCGGCAGGATCGTGGAAGCGAAAACTGGTAGAGGCAAACTGCACCTCTGCGCCGTCCTCCAGCCAGGCGCTGCCATTGGGGAGCAGCCGCTGGCCGTTAACGAGCACGCCGTTCTTGCTGCCCAGGTCGCGCACCTGGTAGGCGCCGTCAACAAAGCGAATTTCGGCGTGCTGGCGCGAGGCAAATTGGTCGTGTAGCACGATATCAGAATCGGCGGCCCGCCCGACCTTGATGGTCGTGCCAGACAGCTCATATTCGACGCCGGCCTTTGGCCCATTGAGACAGATCAGTTTTCCGAAGCGGCTCACCGGTACTTCCTTTACTGGTTAAATCCGCTATGCTACAATGGAACGATCCCGGTATGATTCCAGTCTTAGCGTAAGGGCGCCTTAGGATCATCTTTGGAATACCGCGCGATGATAGCTCCGGGCGCCGGCCATAGCATAGATCAGCTTGACGCTTTGAGCAAGGAATGGCCGGGAGCACAGCCTGTTTTCTGAGCGAGTGAAGCTAGCAAACGTAGCCCTTCCGCGCGGCCAAACAGGGCCATGAGTGTGTCACGAGAACAAGATTTACCGACTGATTCACCGGAGCCACTCCGACGAGACGGTGGACAGACAGCCGCCGAGGCCAACAACGCGGGCGAGCCGGCTGAAGTCGCTGCGCGCCCCGATGTCTATGATGGTCTGGACGGCAACAGCCTGGAAGTGGATGCATTGGCCGCAGCGACCGACCTCAGTGGACGGACCATCGGACAATACCGGGTGGAGGCGCGGCTGGGCGGCGGCGCGATGGCCGCGGTTTATCGGGCCTACGACCAGATTTTAGAGCGGCCGGTCGCCATCAAGCTGCTGCTGCCCGGCGCAGACGCGGTGATGCGCGAGCGCTTCCGGCGCGAGGCGCGCACCGTCAGCACATTGGACCATCCCCACATTGTGCGCACTATCCAGGTCGGCCAGGCGGGACCGGATGGCCTCATCTATATCGCCATGGAACTGGTCGAGGGCGTGAGCCTGGCCGACCTGTTGGAGCAGCATGGCACGCTCAGCCCGCGGGATGCCTGTCTGGCGCTGGAGCCGATCGCCCGCGCCCTGGCCTATGCCCACCAGCAGGGAGTCGTCCATCGGGATGTGAAGCCGAGCAATATCCTTTTGCAGCGCGCCGCGCCGGATACGCCCAATGCCGTCCAACTGAGCATCTTGCCTGAGCCGGTCATCCCGCTGCTCTCGGACTTTGGCATTGCACGGGCGCTGGACGCGCCGGAGCTGACCAGCGCCGGAAGGACCATTGGGACGCCAGCCTTTATGGCGCCGGAGCAGTGCGCCGGTTTGGCCGATATTGATGGCCGGGCCGATATCTACTCATTGGGGGCCGTGCTCTATCGCTGTCTGGTGGGGCGCCCGCCCTACAGCGGCACCACCACCCAGATTCTCCACGCCCACGTCTATGACCCGTTGCTGCTCCCCGAAGATTTGGCGCGCACACTGCCTCCGCCTGTGCTGGAACTGTTGACCCGCTCGATGATGAAGGAGCCGGCCCAACGCTATCCACAGGTCGAGCTGATGGCCCAGAGCTTGGCCTACTGCGTCGCCCTGTTCGCCGATGCCGATGTCGCCACGCCGCCCGAGGCGGTAGACGAGGCGGACCCGACGATGACCATGGCCGCGTTGCCCGCGGCCCGCCTGCCCACTGCCCAGACTTCGCGCATTCTTGTCCCTGCGCCGCTGGCGACGCCGCGGGGAGGGATTCCGGCGCGCCCGCGTCCGGTCATCGCGCCCGCACCGCGACAGGTAATCCCGCCCCAGCCGGTCCCGCCCCGGCGACAGGGGCGCAGCAGCCGTCTGGGCGCGCTGATCCTGGCCGCGGCGCTGGTGATCCTGGTC
>DATLZJ010000349.1:0-7113 GCA_035574055.1 Caldilineaceae bacterium | reverse complement strand
TTTGGCTCTTCGGCATCCGCTATAACCCTACGCTCGATCCGCAGCTCGTCTATCCTACGCCTCACCTGGTACAGTATCTCCGAAGCCGGGATGACTCGATTTATCGGATTATGGGTGTCAATCTGGCCCTTATTCCCAATGTCAGCATGGTCTTTTCCCTACAGGATATCCGCGGATATGAGCCGGTCACGCCGAAACGGTATATGGACCTGATTTCTCGGCTAGACGGCGCCCTCCGCATCGGGGACCACCTGCTGTTTACCCATGCCAACGCGGCCTTCCTAGACTTCCTGAATGTCAAGTATGCATTTTCGGCTGTGCCGCTGGGCGGCGCCTGGATACCCTTGCTGCAAGATGGGGATGCAACCCTATATGAAAATCGCCATGTCTTGCCACGCGCATTTCTGGTGTACGAGGGCAGATGGGCGGCGTCGCCGGAGGAATCGTTGGCGATGACACTCGCTGCCGACTTCGACTTTCGCCAGAGTGTGGTGCTGGAAGGCGACCCACAGAGCGGCGTGTCGCCACAGCCAGGGGCGGCGCCAGCAAGCGGAGCCGAGCAGGCGACAGGGGACCCGCTGGCTACGGTGACAAGTTATCAACCGGAGCAGATGACGGTACAGGTTGACACGCCGGCGCCGGGGTTCTTGGTGCTCAGCGAATCCTATGCACCGGGCTGGGTAGCCTCGGTGGATGGTGAGCCAGTCAATCTGCTGATTGCCAATCATGCCTTCCGCGCGGTGCGTGTTCCTGCGGGCGAGCATAGGGTGACATTCCATTATCACCCGATTTGGTTTACATGGGGTGCGCGCATCAGTATAATCGGGTTGGCGCTCCTGGTGTTTCTGCCGGTTCTGGGCGAACGCCGGTGGTTTACACCAAGCCGCCAGGCAGCAACTCGCCGGTCGTGAGCCAAAGCTCGATTATTCATGACCACTGTTATTCATGACCACTGTTATTCATGACTACGGTCTCTGTCATCATCCTCAATTGGAACGGACGCCACTACCTAGAGCGCTGTCTACGCTCCGTCTTCGCGCAGACGTATCAACCCTTTGAAGTGGTGCTGGTCGACAATGGGTCCACAGACGGCTCGGCGGAGTGGGTAGCTGCGACCTTTCCTCAAGTCCGCCTCATCTGTAACCGGACGAACTGGGGATTTGCTGCGGCCAACAACCAGGCCATTCGCGCCACTGATTCGGAGCTGGTAGCTCTACTCAACAATGACACGGTGGTCGAGCCAGGTTGGTTACAGGCGTTGGTGAGCGCCATG
This sequence comes from Caldilineaceae bacterium, assembly GCA_035574055.1. Classification (GTDB taxonomy): domain Bacteria; phylum Chloroflexota; class Anaerolineae; order Caldilineales; family Caldilineaceae; genus QEUY01. The sequence continues at coordinate 5,840 of DATLZJ010000349.1, read as the reverse complement.
AACACCAAGGCGACCATCGGCATGTGCGCCAGCAAGATGCTACTAGCCTCTCAACCTGATACCGTTGATTCCGCCGGCATTGCGATTGATCGCGCCGGCCTTGCCTGGGGCATCAGCGGCCGCGCCGCCGATTTGAACCAGCCGCGGCCCGTGTTTGGCGCCAGCGCGGGAGCGGCGCTCTACCGGCGTGCGATGTTGGACGACATCGGCCTGTTTGATGAGAGCTTCTTCCTCTATCTGGAGGATGTAGACCTGGCTTGGCGGGCGCAGTGGGGCGGGTGGGAAGCCATCTTTGTGCCAGAGGCCGTGGTCTATCATGTCCATTCGGGCACGGCCCGCACCATCCACCACGTCAAGAGCCGGTTACTGGGGCGCAACAAGATTTGGCTATTGTGCAAGAACTATCCATTTCCGCAGATTCTCTGGAATTTGCCGCTGATTATGTGGTACGAGGGGGCGTCGCTTGCCTATGCGCTGGTCCAGCGGCGGCTCGGCAGCGCCCTCCTGGGCCGCCTGGAGGCGCTAGGCAAGGCGCCCATGATGGTGGCAAAACGAAAGCAGGTGACCAAACGGGTCAGCGCCGATTTCATGTACCGCCAGTTGAGTCCCATCGAAGGGCCGGGCGCAGTGCTGCGGCGCTATCTTCATGTCCAAGGGCCTGTGCAAACCCGTCCGAACCGGTGATGAGGAGTCGCCCCTAGTGATTCAACTGCACTTGGAATTTGTTATGTCAGGGATGGCAGGGCCTCCACAGCGCCGGTCGGTCACAGGATGAGCATTGTCTATCTGCTGCCCATGCTGCCCTCGGTGCACCCCGACTGTGAGGCCATCTCTCAGGAGATCGCGTTGTTGCGCAGCCGGTTCGATGGCGCTGTGATTCATGTCAACCCGAATGGCCGGTCGCCCCTACCATTGCCGCGCCTGGCTTTTGGCCTAACTCAGTTACCCGATCTGCGCCGGCAGGATGATAGGGTCTTGCTCTACCACTTTTACAACCCGGACCCCTTTCCTTTCCCCTTTTTGTTGGCGCTACGCCGACCGGTGGTCTACACCATCGCGTCTGGCGTCGAGAAACGGCGGCCAAACTTGGCCTTTTTGCGGCGCATGGCGGTCGTCACCGTACCTGATGCCCGTAGTCTAGCGCAGTTACAAGGTTGGGGACTGAAGAACTGCCTGCTCCAGCGTCCCGGTATTGATACAAGCCGTTTCACCCACAGCCCTCAACCGCTTGGACCTGGCGAGCCTTGCCGGTTGGTGGTGGCTTCGGCGCCATGGACGGAGGCACAGTTTGCCAGCAAAGGCTTCGACACCCTGCTGGCTACTGCCGAGCGAACACCCGACCTGCACTTGACCTTGCTCTGGCGTGGTGTGCTGGTGGACGAGCTACGCGCCCGGCTGCGCATTCACAGGCTGGAAACACGGGTTGAGGTGATTGACGGTCCTGCCGATATGAACAAAGTGCTAGCCCGCGCTCATGCAACTGCATTGTTGGCGACCAAACCGGGCATCGTCAAGTCCTTTCCCCACTCGCTGCTGGATAGTCTGGCGGCGGGCAAACCAGTGCTGGTGAGTAGAGCCATCCCAATGGCCGACTATGTGGCCGAGACCGGCTGCGGCGTTGTGATTGACGAAGTGACGCCCGCTGCCGTCCTGGCCGGATTGGCAATGCTGCGCGCCGGCTACGACGGCTATCGTCGCGCCGCCGAAATGGTGGGACAGCGGGATTTCTCCCCCGCGGCTGCATTGGATTCCGCTGCGGCCATCTACCAAGCCGCCCAATCCTGGTCTGCCCACAGCGGACGTTCCGCATGAACCGCTGGCCTCGTTTATTCCCATTTGGCCTACTGCTCCTGATTCTGTTCCTCTTCCTCTGGCCCGCCCTAACGGGCCGGCGAATTCTGCTGCCCGCCGATATCCCCTATGCGGGGGATCCGCTTTGGCGTGCGCTGGCGCCGGTCTCCTTCACGGGACCGGCTAACCCTGTCTTGGCCGACCAGATCAACGAGTTTTACCTATGGCATGCCTACGCCCGCCAACTGTTGCGCGCCGGTGACATTCCACTGTGGAATCCCTATATCAACGCCGGCCAGCCCTTTCTCGGAAATGGTCAGGCCGGCGTATTTAGCCCTTTCAACCTTGTCCGGCTCCTCCTTCCTCTGCCCACCTCCTACGGTTGGGTGGCTTTTCTGCGCCTGACACTGGCTGGGGTCTTTATGGCGCTCTATGCCCGGACGATTGGCCTGCAATGGGCAGGCGCGCTCTTGAGTGCGATCGCCTTTACCCTGAGTGGGCCAATGGTGGTCTGGCTGGGCTTTCCACATCCAATGGTCTGGCTGCCGGCGATGCTCTACACCGGCGAACGGCTATTGGCGACCCGGTCACGCAGGTGGCTTGTCGCCTGCGCCGCGGTGGTGGGGGCGCAGCTCTTGGACGGACACCCGGAGATGTCGTTTCAAGTAACGGGCATCTGGCTGATCTATCTTGTGGTACGCGCCTTCAGCTTTCCGGTCAGTTTTCCGGCGGACATCCGGCCTGTACGGCGGCTTGTGCCGGTGTTGTTGGCTACGACGCTTGGCCTCCTCCTCGCCGGCATCCACTTTCTGCCCTTTCTGGATTCGCTGCCGGATAGCATGGCGCTCGCCAAACGGCTGGATGAGACCCATGTGGCCGAGACGGAGTGGCGGCGCCGCTTGCTTTTTGATTACCACGAATGGGGGACGGCGCTGACCCTGTTGCTGCCGCGTTTCTTTGGCACAGAGGCCGGCGATAGCTACTGGTATCCCTACAGCAACTCGGTCGAGCAGACGCTCTATGCCGGCGTGCTGCCCTTGGCGCTGGCAATGGCGATGGCGCTGTATACATTGCGGGTACGCACGACACCTAACCGCAACTTGTTGCTGCTGTGGCTGGGGTTGGGCGCCGGCAGCTTGGCCGTTGGGCTACGCCTGCCGCTCGCCAATGCAGTGAACCTCTTACCTCCCTTCAGCCTGGTCGCGCCGGGCCGCCTACGCGCCATCGTGGTTCTGGCCGTGGCGGTGCTGGCCGGGGCGGGCCTGGACCACTGGCTGGCTGCCTCTGGCCGAATCCGGCATTGGGTTTCCCGCCTGCTTCTGCTATTTGCACTCGCCACGCTGGGGTTGGCCGCCGCGGCCTTTGCCGGCTTCGTTGCCTTTGAGGAGCAGTTGCTCAGAGCAGGCAGGGCCTTCATGGAGGCAAACTGGGGAACGCCCCATTTTACGCAGCCGCTGTCGTACTATTACGACCTCGTTGTGCAGCGCCAAGCAGCTAAACTCGCCCTGTATAACCCGCTACGCACGCCGGTGATGTTTCTCCCCGTGCTGGTCGCTCTGGTCTGGGCCATCAGTCGCAGACTTGCACCGCAGTATCAGGCTTCCATAGCGCTGGTTTTGGTTGCGGTTGACCTGTTCTGGGTGGGCTACGGCTTTAATGCCGCAGTCGCCCCGGAGTTTCTAGAGCAAAAACCGCCGCTGGTTGCCCATCTGGAGGCTGACCCGGCGCTCTTTCGCGTGCTTGCCACCGGAACGATCCTGGACCCGAACAGCGCCATGCGCTATCGCCTGCACGATGTGCGCGGCTATGACCCAATGGCGCTGCGCCGCTATACAGAACTCCTGGCGCGCCTGCCCGGCTATTATCCCATCCATTTTCATAATTTCTTCACTGAGGCTAACGCTCCCCTGCTGGACCTGCTCAATGTGAAGTATTTGCTGACCGAGCAGACCCAATCGGGCGAACGCTGGGAGTTGCTGGATCAAGATGGGTCTGTTTTACTCTACCGCAATCGCAACGTATGGCCGCGGGCCTTCCTGGTCTATCAAGCCATCTACACCCACTCGGCAGAAGAGTCACTGGCGCGCCTGCTCGATCCAACCTTCGACTTTCGGCGCCAAGTGATCTTAGAGGGCAGACCGCCGGATTGGGTTGAACCGGTGCAGCCTCCGATGACCATACCCGAAGCCAAAATCCTGGCCTATACGCCGAACAAGGTGCAGGTGCATGTGGAGACGCCGGTTTCTGGCCTGTTGGTGCTGACGGATACGTTTATGGATGGATGGCAAGCCTGGCTCAACGACGAGCCAACGCCGATTTGGGTGGCGAATCACGCATTCCGCGCCGTCGTGGTGCCCGCCGGCTCGCACACCATTGCTTTTGCTTACCTGCCTCGAAGCGTTTATCTCGGCGCCATCGTGAGCGCCGGGGCAGGGATCACCCTTGTTATCCTCGCGCTCTGGTCTCTCTTCCGCAGGCTCAGACATCGGCAGGAGTCATGAAGATACTGCACGTTGTCCACGGATATCCACCCTCGCTCGGCGGCTCTCAATGGCTCACGAAGCAGCTTTCAGAGCACTTCGTAAACCGCTATCAGGATCAGGTTACCGTCTTCACCACTGTCGCCGAAAACCTGGACCTCTTCCACCGGCGAGGCTGCCCTGCGCTACCGGCCGGCGTAGAGACGATCAACGGCGTCACTGTGCATCGCTTCCCCGTCTTCAATCGTCTGAACTTTGTCCGCAAAGCACTCTCCAGCCTCACCTACCGGCTGCACTTGCCCTACAATGACTGGTTCCGCACGCTGGAGGGCGGCCCGATCGTACCTGGGCTACGCCGGGCGATTGCCGCCAGCGATGCCGATATCCTCTTTGCCACAGCTTTCCCACTCCGGCATATGTACGATGCCCTCTATGGCGCGCAGCAGGCGCGGATTCCCGTGGTCTTTCTTGGCGCGTTGCACACCGCAGACCGCTGGGGGTTCGACCGGCCCATGATCTATCGTGCTATTCAACAGGCGGATGCCTATATCGCTCACACGGACTATGAGCGTGACTATGTGGTCGCGCGCGGGGTGGATGCCGGTAAGGTGCGGACCATCGGCGCGGGCGTGGATGCCGAGAGCTTTATGCGGGCCAGTGGGCATCAGATTCGCCAGGACCTTGGCTGGCAGGATCGCCCTATCGTGATCATGCTGGCGCGCTTTGTGCGGCGCAAGCGATTTGATCTTCTCCTGGCGGCCATGCGACAGGTCTGGCAGGAACAGCCCGATGTCTGTCTCCTGCTGGCCGGCGCGCGTACGCCTTATCTGGCTGAACTGGAGCGGGAGATACAGGCGCTTCCGCCAGACCGGCGCAGCCAGATCGCCATCTTCGATAGTTTTCAAGAGGGCCAAAAGCCCCAGCTTCTGGCCGCCGCGGATATCTGCGTCTCCACCTCGACACAGGAGTCGTTCGGAATTGCCTTTGTCGAAGCATGGGCTGCCGGCAAAGCTGTCATCGGCGCACGCGAGGCTGCTATCCCATCGGTCATCGCCGAGGGCGAGGATGGTCTACTCTTTGAGTTTCCTCATGCGGATAGTTTGGCCCACGCCATTCTGACCCTGTTGAACCATCCAGAACGACGCCGGCAAATGGGCGCGCGGGGGCGGCAGAAGGTCTTGAAAAACTACACGTGGACCATCGTCGCTGACCGAGTACGGGCACTCTACCAAGAGGTGATTACGCAACACCAGAGCCGGTCCACAAGAGGTTCACGCTGATCCATCCTCTTTGTTCGCAGCCGTCTTGTCGCTGCGCTTCTGAGCCAACTCGGCGACATCGGCTTGGAGCCGGGCCACGTCATCTTGCAGCGCAGCGATCTCCTCGACGAGCAGCCGGTTCAGATTTACCTGCTGCTCGATGATCCGGTCAAGGTACGCCTCTTTAATGTGGACCGTCATGTTATGGCGTATCCACTCGATGAGTGGCCCAACGACCGGCAGAGTGGACTTGATCCGGTAGGTCCGTAAGGCCACATCGGTGTATTGATGCAGGGGAGAAGTGGGCCGC
>DATLZJ010000348.1:0-2600 GCA_035574055.1 Caldilineaceae bacterium | reverse complement strand
CAGGACAACCGGCGTGGCCTCGACATCGTCGGGCGTGAGGAAGGCCCGCCGCGTGCTGACGCTGAAGAAGATGCCCAAGACCACGGCGCCGATCAGCAATCCTACTAAGGTCCAGGCCACCGGGTCCATGGACTCGACAATCCGCGCCCAGGAGGGCATCTGGTCCAGACCCCAACGCTCCAGCAGCGCCTGGAACGGTTCAGACAGATTCGGCATAACAGGTCGTACGATGATCATCCCTCATGAAACTGCTTGCCTGTCGCAAGCTCAACTAAGAATTCTACCACAATGCGCGCAGGTGGGATTGGTTGTATAATGCCGAGACGCATCGCTGCCGGTGCAACGCTACCGGCGCAGTTCGATAGCCGCCGGCATTCGACCGATATCAGCAGCCGGAAGAGACCAGGTTGACCCTATGCCTGTTGCCCATCAAACCACGGCCCCAGCCCTTCCTTTTGACCTGCTAGCGCCCGGCGTGGGCGCCGGCGCGCCTCCCCCTGCCGGCTGGCAGCGGCTCACAGCGCTTCCGCTGCTGGTGTTGGTGGGCGTCACCGGCGTGGGCAAGAGCACGACGCTGGACGCGTTGGCGGGCCGCGGGGCGCGGTTCACCCTCCTGCCCGACCGCCGCGCGCTGACCGACCGGCTGCTCATCGCCGCCATGCAAGCCGCCGATGGCGCGCCCATCGCGCCCGTCGCTGACCGGAAGCTGCGCTTTGCCTACACCCGGCGCTATCGCGAATGTTACCCCGGCGGCATGGCCCATGCCCTGGCCCAGCTTTGGGTGGAGCCGCCTGCGGCGGGCGTCTGGCTGATCTTCGATGGTCTGCGCGGGGCAAATGAGGTCGAATATGCCGCCAAGCACTTTCCCGCCGCCAAGTTCCTGATGCTGGACGCGCCCGACTGGATGCGCGTTCGCCGCCTGATCAAGCGCAGGGACCGGTTTGATCAGATTGCGCAGACCGCCGCGCCGGTCGCCGCTGACGCTGCGGATGACCTGGCCGCATTGGGCGCGCCTGAAGCCGCCGCGCTCTTCACCCCTGCCGAGCAGCAGATGATGCTGGCGTGGGTGCGACAGGGCGAGGTCAGCGCCGAAGAGCTGCGCGCCAAGCTGCAAATCGTGGTGGAGGAGCGGCGCAGCTATGACCCGGCCGCGACCCTGGCGGCTCTGCGCGCCCATGCGCCGGCGCGCGCCTGTTATGTGGATACGACCGTTCATGCGCCGGCCGCGGTCGTGGAGCGCTTGATTGCACTGATGGCCGGACAAGCCTGTTAGAAGGCCGCCTATGCCGACGACCCGTCCCCTGAGCCTGGACCACATCGAGACCACCGTCTTCCGGCTGCCCATGCATGGCGCGCTCCAATGGGGCAAGAGCAGCCGCCTGGCCGAGGCGCGCCATGTGGCCGTGCGCGTCTGCCTCAGCGACGGCAGCCAGGGATGGGCCGAAGCGCCCCCGCGCCCCACCATCTATGGCGAGACGGTCCACAGCATCACCGCGGTGATCGCCCATGAGCTGGCCCCGCGGGTCTGTGGCCTGCCGGTCTGGGACGAGGCGCATGAGGGGCCGCCTTGGACGGCGCGCCCGCTCCAGGCGATCCAGGCCCGGCTCCACGAGATCAAGAACAACCACACGGCCAAAGCCGCCATTGATATGGCGCTCCATGCTGCGCTGGCCCAACACCGGGGCCTCTCGCTGGCCGATCATCTGGGCGCGGTCGCGGCCCGGCTGCGGGTCAGCTATATTCTGGGCATGGGCGACGAGGAAAGTGTGCTGGCCGAGGCGCGGCGGGTGGTGGACCAGGGGGTGCGTGTGCTTAAGGTCAAAGTCGGGCGCGATTGGCAAGCAGACCTGGCGCGCATCGCCAAGCTCCAGGCCGAGCTGGGTCCCTCGGTGGACCTCTACGCCGACGCCAACGAGTGCCTGGATGCCGCCACTGCGCCCGCGCTCCTCGACCGGCTGGCCGAGCTAGGGCTGCATTACTGCGAAGAGCCGCTGCCGGTGGAGGAGATCACGGCCCGCGCCCAACTGCGCCGAGAGGGACATCTGCCCCTGATCGCCGACGACAGCGCCTTCACCCTGCGCGACCTCAAGCGGGAGCTGGCCCTAGATACCTTCGACATCCTAAACATTAAAACCGCGCGCACCGGTTATACCGAGTCTGCTGCTATGCTGGCCCAGGCGCGGCAGGCCGGCAAGGGGATCATGGTCGGCTCCCAGGCCAGCGCCGGGCTGGGCACGGTCTGCGCCGCCCATTTCGCCGCGTTGCCCGGCATTGACCACCCTTCAGAGCTGAGCTTCTTTCTCAAGCTCCAGGCCGACATTCTAGACCGGCCGCTGCGCCTGGAGAACGGCGACCTGCTGCTGGCCGAGGCGGCCGCGGCCCAGGTTGACCCCGACCGGCTGCGCCAGGCCGCGCAAGGCGAGCTGGCTGTGGCCCTCTAGCCTCCATGGAGCTTTCCGGCGAACGAGCCATGCAGACCATCCCTTCTCAGTCTCCAGCCGCCCAAGTCGCCATCACCGGCCCGCTTTCCATCAGCGAGCTGCTGGACCGCACCTTTCGCATCTTGCGGGCGCGGCTGGGCCTACTGGCGTTGACGGTCG
>DATLZJ010000347.1:0-4446 GCA_035574055.1 Caldilineaceae bacterium | reverse complement strand
TGTTGCAGCTCCAGCAGCGCCTCTTGGCCCGTAGGCTTCACCTCCAAGGCCATCTCAAAGTGGGCGCGCGCCTCCTCCACCCGCCGTATAGCCAGGAGATGATAACCGGCGTTCACATAGGCCCGATAGCGCGCCTCAACAAGCTCCGGCTGTTCGGGCGCAGCAAGAGCCATCTGTTCGGCAATTTCTACCGCCTGTGCCCAGTCATTCGCCTGCCAGGCCGTTTGTAAACGCTGCTGCATGGCAGACAGGGCCTCGGCAACCTGTCCGTCATCTACCGTCGCGGGCTTCGCCGTCTCGGCCCCGACAGATTCAGGCGCATAGGGGCTGATATAGAGGGTCAGCTTGGCGCTCAACGTATAGAGGGGCGGCGCAACTTTCCTTTCTGTTGCACGATTGTCTGCATCGCCCTGCTCAACCGGTTCCGGTGTGGTAGAAGCTGGCAAGGGCGGCTCGGCCACAATCAGGAGGTCGCTGACGACAAAGCCCGGTTGAGCAGCCTCCTCGATGCTCCCCAGAAAGTCGAACAGCGGGTCTAGCTCACCCTGGACGCGCAGGCTAAAGACTTTCACCGTGAGCGTGTCTGTGATCGAGCCGGGCTGGACCTGGAGATCGATGATCTCCACACCGGCGGCGCGACTATAACCATAGAGCCGGTCCAGCGCCGTTGCTGCTTGGGATTCCGAGAGGAAGCGGCGCGCGGTTTCATCAAGCCGGTTCTGGGCATCGTCAATCTGCTGTTGGAGACGAGCGGGAACATTGGCCTGGATTTGCTCAGTGGCGGCGAGCTGTGCCGCCGTATCGGCAACCTGCTCGCTTAAGGCAGCTTGGCGCTGCGCCATCGGCAGCAGCTTGAGCGCCACAAATAGCAATAACCCCAGCCCCAGAAGGATAACCGCTGCGGCGATCCCCCAGAGTTGACGTTGTTCGCTTGTCTCCGGTTGGGCGTTCAATCCTACCATGCCGGCCTTCAGTTAGCGAGGCAGTTTCCTCGCCACTCTTACTCTTTCTCCTGATTGATGACCAGCGCCAACCGGAATTGAACGGGTTGGCGCTCCTCAAGCGTATCACCCGGCGCGGTTGCCGTCGTGGCGGCCTCCATCAGTGTCATGGACTCAATCTCGACACTCGCAAAAAGCGGGGAGGCTGTCAAGTCCTGCAAATAACGCACGACAACCGTATTGTCCGTCGCTCGACCTTCCAATACCAGCCGGCGCTCGCTTTGCGTCAGCGAAACAACAGTGATGTGCTGCCGGTCATACCGGTCAATGGCGGCGACAACGGCCGGCCACTGGACTCCCAAGGGCGGCGCGACTGCGCTCAGTGAGCTGTAGAGCGATTCAATCTGGTTCAACTGCGCCGTCAACGTTTGCGCCTGCGGCGAAGGCGTGCTGGCCGCGGTCAAACGGTCTTGTAGCGTAGCCAACTCACGGTCGAGCTGCGCCAGTTCATTTTGTACTTGACTAAAGATCAGAGAGAGCGGGATGGCGAGCGCAACCAACCCTAACGCCGTGATCTGCAGGACGATTTTTCTGCGGACAGTCCGAATCTGGCGCAGCGCAGCCACCTGTTGGGCCGGCTCCACCAACTCGTATTGTGATATTGCCATCTCTGCAATGCTATCCTTCGCTCTACCCCTCTGCCTTAGGTTCATTCGCCAACCTTAGGTTAGCATGGGTATCAAGAGAGTCAAGCGTCCTTATGATGATAAGGTCAGGTCAAATGTCGTAGCGCAAGCCCAAAGCGGGTTGCATGGAGTGTGATATAATCAGGCCGTACTGCACACGGCGCCCATAGAACACCGTGTGCTACAGCGAGACGCGATTACGCTTGACAGTTCCAAATCAACCTGGCCTGCACTCCGGCGCACAATGTCGCCGGCCCGGAGATAATAAGGACAAAGCCTTGTGCTAGACCGAGAAAAAGTACTCGTCGCCCTAGAGCGCAAGCGCACCCAATTTCTAGGCTATTCTGCCGATCTGACCCGCCAACGGCAGGTGGTGCAGGAGCGGCTGGCGGCTGTGGAGGAGGCCGGCGCCGCGCAACTCCTCGCCCGGCTCCAGGCCATCGGCGTCGCCTGGCCCGGCGCGCGCCCCAGCGCGGAATGGGACCTGGCCGATGGGCTGCGGCTGCCCTTCGGCCAGACCTGGCAAAATCACCAGGAGGCGCGCCGCTGGGCCTTGCAGACGCTCCAGAACCGCCCCGTGATCGCCGTGGACGGCAGCCAGATCACCCCCAGCAAAGACTTAAACATCCCGGTCGGCGCCGTGCAGGTGGGGTGGTATATCAACTTTCACAGCTCCGGCGGTCGCTATATCAAGGATGTTGAGTTCGAGGTCTTGGGGCCGCAAGAACTGATGGACCCCGACGACGCCGAGGACGCAGGCGACCGCCAGTTGCCCAACTGGCGAGTGAACCAGGTGCGTTTTGTGCGCGAATGCCAACGGCTCTGTCTGCTCATGGCCGAGTTTGCGGCCAGGCCAGAGGCCGAGCGCCCGCTCTGCTTTTTTGATGGCTCGTTTGTCATCAGCTTCGCCGGCCAAATGCGCCCGGAGCGGGCCACCCCCTATATCGCCGCAGTGGAGGAGCTGCTCGCCTGCTCCGAACGGTACCGGACGCCGCTGGTTGCCTTTGTGGACCGTTCCTACAGCCGCGATTTTGTGACCATGATAGACTTGTTGGCCGGCGCAAGCACCCCGCTGGCCTTGAGCGATGCGGCGCTGCTGAAGGATTACCTGCCGGAATGGGGCGACCGCTGCCCACTCTTGTACTGCTATCGCCATGACTCGCTCAGCCGCGAGGAACGGGCGCCCTTTTACCCCCAAGTGGCCTTTACCTACCTGCGCCTCACCCGCGACCGCACGCCGGCGCGGGTAGAGATGCCCCGCTGGCTGGTGGAGGAAGGGCGCGCGGCTGATGTGCTGGACCTGGTGCGCGCCGAGTGTGTGGTGGGCGCAGGCTATCCCTATGCCGTCGAGACTGCCGACGCCCTGGCTGTCATCAGCCAACAGGACCGGGAACGTTTTTATGGGCTTTTCGAGCAGTTTATCCAGCGTCACGGCATGGAGTTGGTGTTGGCCCGCAAGGCGGCCAGCAAGCTAGTACGGCGCTAGCTTGCAGAAGGAGGCCGGGCAGGGACATCGAAGGGGGCCGGCAGATACACGGTGATGCGCGACCAACCGGCCCCGGCGGTGTTTTGATAGAAGAATCGTTCACTCGCCCGCCGAAAGTCCGGCCCGGCGCAGGAGGCTGCACTCCTTCCATGATTGGCAACGCATGACTACTTCGTCTGAACCGACCGGCCGCGCACCGGCGCCCATCGCCCCCGGAGAGCCAGCCCGGCAGACTGCACCGGTGCGCGTGATGCCCAGGAGCGAGGAGACTGTCGCCAGCTCGGCCTGGGATATGGCGACCAAACGCACGGTAGTGGTGATCCTGCTGGTGGCGATGGTGGGGATTGTCTGGATCAGCCGCCCCGTGATCCCCCTGCTGGTGGTAGCCGGCGTGATCGCCTACTTCCTCAACCCGGTGGTTGATCTCTGCGAGCGGCTCCATATTCCCCGCACCATCAGCACCCTGGTCCTCTATGCGCTGCTGCTGATCGCCGTCATTTTGACGCCGGTCTTGCTGGCGCCGGTGCTGGTGGCCCAACTTGCCTCGCTCAACTTCGATGTGCCCAGCACAGCCTTCCGGCTCTTTGCCTGGGTCGGCGAGACGGTCGCCACCCTGCCGGACACCATTGATGTCTTTGGCTTCGAGGTGCCGCTGTCGGGCATCACTCAGCAGATCGAGCAGAACTTCCAGGAGTTCACCTTTGTCCCGACGCTGGCCGAGATTTTGGGCTACTTCCAACAACTGATCAGCACCGCCACCAACCTGGTCAGCAGCACCGCTGCGCTCGGCGTCAGCCTGGTGGGAAGCATTGTGCAAGTGGTGGTCACCTTCCTGGTGATCTTCTTTCTGAGCCTCTATCTCACCAAAGATGCGCCGCTCATCCGCGCCTACATCGAGGGGCTTTTCCCCCGCTCCTACCAATCGGAGTGGATCGACCTGTTGCGGCGGATGGGCATCATCTGGCAAGCCTTCTTCCGGGGCCAGATGTTGCTGGCGGTGATCGTCGGCGTCATCACCTGGTTGGCGCTGGAGGTAGCCGGGATGCCCGGCGCACTGCTCTTGGGCTTGCTGGCCGGCGCGTTTGAGATCGTTCCAACACTTGGGCCGATCCTGGCGATGATCCCGGCGGTGATCATTGCCCTGATCCAGGGCAGTACGGTGCTGGGCGAATATGGCATCAGCAACTTTGGCTTTGCGCTCATCACCATTGCCATTTACTTCATCATCCAGCAACTGGAGAACAACATCCTGGTGCCGCGCATCATCGGCGGCGGGGTGAATCTGCACCCGGTTGTGGTGATCTGTGGCGTCGCCATCGGCTTCAATCTCTTT
>DATLZJ010000346.1:0-10074 GCA_035574055.1 Caldilineaceae bacterium | reverse complement strand
CTCCCAGTCTAGGTTTTCAATAATAACGGTCTTTAGACGCTCATGTACAGGTCCAATACGCTCTCGCAGCCGCTTGAGCGCGCCGATGAGACGGTTTCCATGCCCACCGTCGGAGATACTGGTCTGAAAACGCGGGTAGTTAGCCTCGCCTCCCCAACCGGCCATAATCAAGTAGTAGAATCTGTGAGCTCGCTGCACATCTGTTAACTGTCTCGGCTCTAGACTTGCAAGTCTCTCGAACTCAGCCCTTGCGACGAGTTCCCATTCAAACGAAGCGATAAGTTGTTCCGGTTTCTCTCTTACAACACGGAAGAACGTTACTAATTCTTCGTCAATATCATTGAGCACTTCCACATCGCTCGGCGGCTTGCCGAACAGAACCCAAGCGCCACCGGCGAACAGTTCTACATAGCAGGAATGGCGGGGAATCAACGGAATAATCTGGCTTCTCAGGCGAGATTTACCACCCGCCCACTTAAAGGGGCTATTGATCATTTTCCGTTCTGGGTCCTCTTTTGCGTCGGCCATACGATGCCCTTCATTGCACCTGTGTCTCTATCAGAGACAATTCTATCATATGCTGGACTCTGAGTCAAGAGGCGTTCCAAGGGGTTTTCTACGACCCCAATAACATTGACGATGACAGTACCGGAAAAATTCGGGCAGAAACTGCGCGCCCTCAGGACAAGTCATAGAATGACACTTGCAGACTTGGCGACCAGTCTAGGATACAGCACGCATAGCTATTTAAGCGAGATCGAGTCAGGCCGAAAGGCTCCTACCGTCGCACTAGTCTTAAAAATCGCACATCTGTTCGCTGTGTCCACCGATTCGTTGCTGCGTGATGACCTACCTCTGGATACACCTTCGACACAAACCTTCGACACAAAATGAACAACCATGAGTGTACCCTTTGCTGAGAGACCGCCAACCATTGTGGAGGTGGAGAGAATTCGGCTCCTTCTAAGCACATACCAGGATGGCTCTGGCATGCTCACGCCTAAGAAGCGTTACTCATGGCTCGATCAGAATAGGGCGGCCACGCTTCCTGGCTGGCGCGACTTTGAGAGGGTTATGGTGGTTGTCTTTGATGGTCAAACTGGTGAGGATAAGCGCATCTATGATGTATGGCTTCCGGCTTCTACCAGACCTGGGGTATTTTACGGGATTTCCTGCAAAATGCGTAACGAACTTCGAAAGGCAGAGAAAAAGGGTAGAGCCTACATTGAGCTTACCAACGCTAATGAAGCTCTGTGGAGCGCTGTCAAGAGTGAGTCTGGTCTTGACGAAAATAACTACGCTACTAAGCCTGAGTTGGTGGGCAGGGCCATCGTGGAACTAGTGGAGAGTTGGCACTCCAGAGTAGATTTGCGGCGATCTGGGATGTATGATGGCTCTCGTAGCTGCTACCTGAATCTACTCTACGATCCAAAATCAGGCAGATACCAGCTATTCCAGTTCCAGATCAACTTGCCTGATCCGACGCTGCTAACATGGACAGTGAGAGACGCGCGCAAACCCGGCCGCGCTACCATTGTAGCGTATGATGCGTCTGATGTCGTGTTCGAGTGGTTTCCATTCTCTGGCGGGCAATTTAAGTACTATCCGTTGGTAGAGCAAGCGACCTGGCGCTCTCCCGTGTTCACTCTGGAGCCTCTACCTGCCGACCTGGAACATATTGCTATCAATAAGGCAGCGACCTACTTTCCTCACCTTTGGTCGAATCTGCAACTCGATGCGTATGACGCCGCAGATTATGCGGATTAACCTGGTTTGACAATCTCCTGGCGATCCAGTATCATCGTCGCTAGCTCCGGTGCGACTTTTATATATCTGTTCTCATTCATCATTGACTTGGGTCCGGCCTCTTCGCGGTGATACACGCCAGTCTGGCCTGCTGTTCTGGCGCGGGAGATAGCGTCTCTCGAGGGGGATGCCCCCTCCTTGGGCGATTGGTCTCCCTGCCGGTTGCAGCCTTTGCTGCGACCTCTCCCCACTGTGCGCCCGTTCACCGGCCATCTATGCCCCAATTGATCGGCTGATCGGCCACGGCAAAGACCCACCTGGCGGGTGATCATCTATCCTCTCATCCTTGTTCTCATCTGAAGTGTTCAGCTTAATGACACGGATGGTATCAATGACACGGATGGTATCGCAGTGTATCGCATCGCAAGAGCAGAGGGGGCGCTACCGGCAGCAGTACGAGCAAACGACGTTCAAACCACCGTTCAAACCAGTGTATCAAACCATCGTATAGCAGTGAAGGAGAAGCCCAAGTGTTTGTGCTGAAAGCTACTTCATGGAGAAGCTGGCTCTTCGCCGGCGTCCTGGTCGTGTTGGTGGCAAGCTGTGCTGCCCCGCCAGCGGCGCCCGGCGGGGCGGAAGGCGGTGCAGCGGCCACAACCGGAGGGGGCAGGGACTACCTGGTCCTGCCCATCAACGTCAATATCCCGGCTCCGGATATCTGGAACCCCTACATCCCCGGCACCTTTATCCTGCAAGGGATGAACCAGAACTTGATGGAGCCTCTGTTCATGTTGAACTATGAGACCGGCGAGATTGAGGGCTGGCTGGCCGAAAGTTATTCGGCCAACGAGACACAGGATGAGTTCACAGTCGTGCTGCGTGAAGGCACCGAGTGGAGCGACGGCACCCCGTTGACCTCTGAGGATGTAGTCTTCACGATCAATATGCTCAAGGACCATGCGCCGGAGCTGAACTGGTCGGGCGCTGTGGAGCGCTGGGTTGAGTCGGTCGAAGCCGTGGATGACCGCACCATCAAGTTCACCCTGACCGACCCGAATCCCCGCTTCGTGTTGGAGAATCTGGCAGGTACGACCTCACAGGCGATTGTGCCTCTGCCGAAGCATGTCTGGGAAGGGCAGGACCCGGTCACCTTCCGCAACCCGTTTAACGCGGAGACCGGCGCGCCGATCTTCAGCGGCCCCTATACGGTGGCGAGCTTCTCCTCCACCGAGTTCAACTACAAGCGCAACGATAACTGGTGGGGCGCCAAGAGCGGCGCCTTTAAGCTGCCCGCCCCCACCGAGATTCGCCGGCCGTGGGTCGGCAATGCCGAGACCCACAACCAGATGCTGGTGGCGAATGAGGTGGACGCCGGCCCCGGCTCCGGCGCCACGTTGAGCGTGATCCGCTCGCTCCAGGCGCGCAATCCGAAGCTGCGCGCCTATAATGACGAGCCGCCCTATGGATGGCTCGACCCCTGCCCGCGCATGTTCACCGTCAATCACACCGTCCCGCCATGGGACAAGAAGGAGATGCGTTGGGCGCTTTCCTATACCTTCGACCGCCAGCAGATCGTGGATGTCATCTATGAGGGGGCAAGCGTCCCGGCAACCTTCATCTTCCCCACCTACGAGGGCATGATGCCCTACTACGAGGCGATCAACGACCTCGTCGCCCCCATCGCCGAGCATAACCCCGAAAAAGCGCGCGAGTTGATCGAGAGCCAGGGCTATACCTTTGATGAGAGCACCGGCTTCTTTGTCGGGCCGGACGGCCAGAACCTCAAGATTGACGTGGTGGCGCCGCCCTTCATGGAGCCGACTGCCCGCCTGGTCGTCCAGCAGTTGACCGACGGCGGCATTGACGCCGTGCTGCGCATCCTGGAATGGGGCATCTTCCGCGACCAGACCGGCCGCGGCCAATTTGAGGGCACGACCGACTGGAGCGGCTGTGGCAGTGTGATTGAGCCGTGGTTCGGCATGAACCGCTATCACAAGTCCTGGGTCAACCCCGTGGGCGAACCCGGCACCGAATACGTAGACAACACCAACAACGCCGGGCGTTGGGTGAACGATGAGTATTCGGCCCTGGTAGACCAGATGGGCGTCCTGCCGTTGGGCGACCCGCAGGTGATCGAGCTGATGCGTGAGGCCGTGGCGATCTGGGTGGATGAATTGCCCGCTATCCCGCTGATCCAGACGCCCGCGTTCTACCTGTTCAACGAAACGTATTGGACCAACTGGCCAACGGCGGACAACAACTACATCCAGCCGCCGCTACACTGGCAGCACTTCCTGCGCACCTTGACTGAGCTGAAACCGGCCCAGTAACCCCATGCGTTTTGCCCTCCGCCGCGTCTGGTGTACAACGGCGGAGGGCAAAACTGTTTCTTAGCCCGTTGGGGGATAGGGATGGATACGCTGCCCAGGACGCTCAAGTGAACAGAGCTGAAGGCGGGCCGAGAGGGCAACAGCAATGGGCAATGGAAGTAGGCAATGGAAGTGGCTGGTGTGAGAGGGTAGTGTGAGATGCGAGGCGTAAACCTTAGCTATTTTTTGCGGCGCATTGGCATGTTCTTCTTGGTCGTCTTTGTCGCTGCTTCCTTTAACTTTCTGATCCCGCGCCTGGCCCCGGGCAATCCCATCGGCGCCATTACCTCGCGCATGGCGCAGGCGAGCGCCGGCATCGAGAACGGCCAAGCCTTGTTCGAGGCGTATCGGGAACGCTTTGGGCTGAACGACCCTTTGTATGTGCAGTATTTCCGCTATCTCTGGAATTCCATCCGGCTGGACTTCGGCGAATCGCTCTCGGCCTACCCCGCCGGTGTGTGGGAGATCATCCGCCCGGCGATTGGATGGTCCATCGGCCTGATCGCCACCAGCGTGGTGATCACCTTTATCTTGGGCGTCACCGTGGGCGCGCTGCTGGCCTGGAAGGGCACCCCTCGCTTGGTCCGGATGCTGCTCCCGCTGACTATGATCTGGGGTGTGCTGCCCTACTACCTCCTGGCGCTGCTGCTGCTCTATGCGCTGGCCTTTACGACCGGCATCTTCCCCATGAGCGGCGCCTATAGCAGCGGCATGGCGCGGGAACTCTCATGGCCGTTTATTCGCAGCGTCGCCCGTCATGCCGTGCTGCCGGCGCTCTCGATCATCCTCTCCAGCCTGGGCTTGTGGGCGCTGACCATGCGCGGCCTGATGGTCAACACCATTGGCGAAGATTATATGCTGTTGGCCGAGGCCAAAGGGCTGCCGCGGCGGCGCATCCTGTGGTGGTATGCCGTGCGCAATGCGATTCCGCCCCAAGTCACCCATCTGGCGATTGCATTGGGACATGTGGTCTCCGGCGCGATTTTGGTGGAGATCATCTTTGCCTATCCTGGCTTGGGCTACCAGCTTTACATGTCAATTGCCAACAGCGATTACACCGTCATCCAGGGCATTACGCTCCTCCTGGCAATCTCGGTAGGTCTGGCCGTGCTGATCATAGACCTCTTCTATCCACGGCTCGACCCGCGAGTTACCTATGTAGCGGAAGGCTCCGGCTGATCCGAAAAAGCAGAAGCAGATGAAAACAGCAGCTTTACCCAGAACCGCAACCCCACGTTCCCAACCGGCGTCGAGAAGGTTCGTGCGCCGGGCGTTTGATTTCCTGAGGGAAAATTGGCTGTTTACCCTTGGGCTTTCGCTCCTGCTGGCGCTCTATCTGTTCGGCGTGGTCGGCTCGATGATGGTTGACCCCAAACGGGCCGACATGGGCGCCAACCCGCTGAACCTCCCCCCCAGCCGCGAGCACCCGCTGGGCACCGAAGGCTTTGGCCGCGATGTCTTTACCCTCATGGTCATCGGCATCCCCAACACCTTCCGCATCGGCCTCTTGGCCGGTGGGGTGGGAGTGCTGTTGGGGGCGCTGATCGGTCTCTTTGCCGGCTATTACAAGGGCGCCCTCGACACCATCTTCAGCAGCTTTGCCGACGTGATGTTGGTCATCCCTGCCCTTGCCATCCTGATCACCGTCTCGGCCTATGTACGGGTGATGACCGTCGAGTTGATGGCGATCATCGTCGGTTTGCTGGCTTGGCCGCTGCCGGCGCGCATCATCCGCGCCCAAACATTGAGCCTGCGCGAGCGGCTCTTTGTCGAAGTGGCCCGGCTCTCCGGCCAGAACGACCTTGAGATCATCTTCTTGCAGATTCTCCCCAACTTGACCGCCTATCTGGCGGCGGCGTTTGTCGGCGCCGTCAGCACCGGCATTTTGGCTGCCGTCGGGTTGGAGGTGTTGGGGCTTGGCCCGCAAGATGTGCCGACCATCGGTCGCTCCCTCTATCACGCCTTTACCTATTCGGCCATGTTCCGTGGGATGTGGTGGTGGTGGGGGCCGCCCATTGTGACCCTGGCCATAATCTTCACCGGGCTTTTTCAGATGAGCGTCTCGCTGGACAAATATGCCAACCCCCGGCTCAAGGGCGCGATGCAAGGGTAGGCCGCGCAACGAACGTCAGGAACAGCGCGGCCCAAGGATGGCCTGCTGATCGATCGAACGGAATAGATTGACGGTAGTCATAGAAGTGTAGTCATAGATCGGGAACTCCATGGGAATTGAAGCACGCACAGCACGAATGGCAGAACACCCGACCCGGGACCGCAGCCGCCGCGACGGCAGCGCATCGGGCCGGGTCTTGGAGGTGCGTGATCTGCGGGTGAGCTACCACACCCCGCGTGGCCCGGTGCGCGCCGTCAATGGCGTCAGCTTCTTCCTCAGACCCAACGAGCGGTTGGGGCTGGTTGGGGAGTCCGGCTCCGGCAAGAGCACCATGGCCCTGAGCCTCATGCGCTTGCTCCAGCCGCCCGCCGCGATCGAAGGCGGCGAAGTGCTGTTGGACGGTCGCGACCTGTTGCGTCTCTCGGAGGACGAGATGCGCCGGGCGCGCTTCGCCGAGATCGCCCTCATTCCACAAGGCGCGATGAACTCGCTCAACCCGATGCTCAAGGTGGGCGCACAACTGCGCGACACCATCCGCGCCCATCTAGACGTGGACGCCGGTGAGATGGAGCGGCGTATCCATACGGCGCTGGAAT
The DNA here is from genome assembly GCA_035574055.1 of Caldilineaceae bacterium. Taxonomy (GTDB): domain Bacteria; phylum Chloroflexota; class Anaerolineae; order Caldilineales; family Caldilineaceae; genus QEUY01. The sequence goes on along the minus strand of DATLZJ010000346.1, from coordinate 3,250 downwards.
CGGTGGATTTGAGCCGCGCCGTTACTGATGCCTATCCCCACGAACTGAGCGGCGGCATGAAGCAGCGCGTCTGCATCGCCATGAGCATCTTGCTCACCCCCAAAGTGCTTATTGCCGACGAGCCGACGAGCGCCCTCGATGTCGTTGTCCAGCGCCAGGTGATGGAGACGCTAGGGCGAGTGCAGCAGGCGCTCGGCGCTTCGGTGATCTTGGTCGGCCACGATATGGGGCTAATGGCCCAGTTTGTGGACCGCGTCGGTGTCATGTATGGCGGGAAATTGGTGGAAGTAGGGCCGGTGCGCGATATTTTCAAAGACCCGCTCCACCCCTATACACAACTGCTCATCGCCAGCCTGCCGACGCTGCAAAGCAAAGCGGTGTTCAAGGGGATTCCAGGGCTGACGCCCTCGCTGCTTGCCCCGCCGCCGGGCTGCATGTTCCACCCCCGTTGCCCCAAGGCCATGGCCCATTGTTCGGTCGAGGTTCCGCCGCTGGTCGAGCTGAGGCCGGAGCGTTGGGTCGCCTGTCACCTTTACACCGCCAACGGCAGTGCGAATGGGAGCGCCGTCTGATGCAGCTTTTGGAAGCACGCAACGCCACCAAAGTATTTGGCAGCGGTCTGCTGAGTAAAGCGCGGACCGTCGCCGTGGATGATGTCTCGCTGGTCATCGCCGAAGACAACCCCTCCATCACCGCGATCGCCGGTGAAAGCGGGAGCGGCAAGACCACGCTGGCGCGACTGCTGTTGGGCATGATCCAGCCGACGAAAGGGTCGTTCTACTTCCGAGGGCAGGACCTGGCAAAAATGGACAAGCGGGGACGCAGGGAGTTCCGCCGCCAGGTGCAGGCGATCTTTCAGGACCCGTTTGAGGTCTACAACCCGGTCTATCGCGTGGACCAGGTGTTGACTACGCCTGTCAAGAAGTTCCGTTTGGCCCATTCTTCCGCCGAGGCGCAGCAGCGGATCGAGCAGGCTTTGCAATTGGCCGGGCTGCGCCCAGAAGATACCCTGGGGCGCTATCCCCACCAGCTCAGCGGCGGCCAGCGCCAGCGCATCATGGTGGCGCGCGCCCTGCTGCTCCGCCCCAAAGTGATCTTGGCCGATGAGCCGGTCTCCATGGTGGATGCGTCGCTGCGCGCCACCATCCTGGAGAGCCTGGTGCGGCTGAAGTCGGAGATGGGCATCTCGCTCATCTACATTACCCACGACCTGACCACTGCCTACCAGATCAGCGAGAATATCTATATCCTCTATCGCGGGTCGGTCGCCGAAGCCGGCAGTGTGGAGAAGGTCATCAAAGACCCGCAGCACCCCTATACGCGGCTGCTGGTCAGCTCTATCCCGCTGCCGGACCCGGATATCCGCTGGGGGGGCGAGAGAGAGTTGGAGAACAAGGCCGCAGTCGGCGCGGCCACGGCGGCCCACGGCTGCAAGTTTGCCAACCGCTGCCCCTTTGTCATGGCCGAATGTCGCGAGAAGGCGCCGCCCCTCTACCGCACTGCTGACGACCGCGCCGTCGCCTGCTATCTCTATAAGGGCGACGGCCCGCCTGTGCCCGGTCTGGAGATGGCGAATGCGCTTGCCGCCATGCCGGTGAGAACACCAGCAGCGACATTGGTGAACTCACCAGTCTAGGCAAGCCTGGCGGGCCTCGCCTGGGCCAGGCTCACTCAATGGGACCGCCCTGCGTGGTCGAGGACCAGGCACGCTTCCTTCGGAAAGCCGACCTCCACGGCGCTGCCCGGCGCAGGCAGCGCCAGATGGGGATTGTTGAACGTGTCCACCAGCAGCACCGGCCGCTGGGCCGCGGGCCGCTCCTGGTCGCCGATCCGTACCTCAACCCGCACGATAGACCCCAGGAAGGAGACGTTAGCCACCTCGCCGGCCAGCCGGTTGTCGAGCGCGGCCGGGTCTTCCAGGGAAAGCAGCTCCGGGCGCAGCGCCAGCATCACTTCATCGCCGGCGCGCACATCGCCTAGCGCATGGGCTGCCGCCACCGTCTGCCCGCCGACGCGCACCAGCCCTTGCCCCGGGTCCACCACCTCTGCCGGCAGCAGGTTGAGCGTGCCGACAAAGGAGGCCACAAAGCGAGTCGTGGGAAAGTTATAGACCTCAAAGGGCGTGCCCACCTGCTCGATCCGCCCGTTGTTCATCACCACCACCCGGTCAGACAGCGAGAGCGCCTCCTCCTGGTCATGGGTCACATAGATGGTGGTGATGCCGAGTTGGCGCTGGATGGCCCGGATCTCGTTGCGCAGGGCGATGCGGATTTTGGCGTCCAGCGCCGACAGCGGCTCGTCGAGCAGCAGCAGTTGGGGCCGGATGGCAAGGGCGCGGGCCAGCGCCACCCGCTGCTGCTGGCCGCCCGACAACTGATAGGGGTAGCGGTTGCTCAAGTCCGGCAGCTTGATCAGCTCCAACATTTCCGCCACCCGCTGCCGGATTTCCGCCGCAGGCCGGCGGGCCACCTTCAAGCCAAAACCGATATTCTCCGCCACGGTCAGGTTGGGAAAGAGGGCATAGGACTGGAAGACCATGCCGATGTGGCGCTGATTGGGGCGTTGCGTGGTGATGTCCGCGCCGTTGACCAGGATGCGCCCTGCCGTCGGCTCCTCAAAGCCGGCGATCATGCGCAGCGTGGTAGTCTTGCCACAACCGCTCGGCCCCAACAGTGAGACGAACTCCCCTTGCTCCACGGCCAGATCGACCGCATCTACGGCGATGACCGGCCCGTAGGTTTTTCGTAGATTGATCAGCTCTAGAAAGGCCACAGGCATCATCCTGTTGGTGCGATTGGCGGGCTGGATTTAGTGTGCGCCGGCCATTTGCCCCTGTTGCCCTGCCTGGCGGCCGCGCCCGCTCCAGAGAATGACGCCCATCGCCAACCAGGTCAGGGCGAAGCTCATGACCGACAGCGCCGCCGGCTCATAGGCCCGGTTCTGGATCAGCAAGGAGATATAGGGGCCAAAGGCCGGCCAGGAGAGCAGCGAGGCGAGCGTAAACTCGCCCATGACAATCGCCAAGGTCAGGAACGCGCCGCTGAGGACCGCAGTGCGCAGGTTGGGGAGGATCACCCGCCATAGGACGGTCAGCCAGCCGGCGCCCAGGCTTTGGGCTGCCTCGGTCAGGGTCCGCACATCCATGGCGCGCAGGCCGGTGTCCACCGCCCGGTAAGTATAGGGCAGCGCCAGGACCGTGTACCCCGCCACCAGCAGCGCCGGGCTGGTGACCAGGGGCAGCGGCGGGCGG
>DATLZJ010000345.1:0-3868 GCA_035574055.1 Caldilineaceae bacterium | reverse complement strand
AGGTCATCGCCCACGCTTTGGGCGAGACTGAGACGCCTGCCAATCCCCAGCGCATCGTCGCCCTGGAGTGGACCTATGTCGAAGACCTGCTTGCCTTGGGCGTGCAGCCGGTCGGCGTCGCCGATATTGCCGGTTATCACGATTGGGTGCAGATCCCTGTGGCGCTGTCTCCGGAGGCGGTGGATGTGGGCACGCGCCAGGCGCCCAACCTGGAGACCCTGGCCGAATTGAACCCGGATTTGATCTTGGCGCCGGCCTTTCGCGTTGCGGATATCTACGAGCAACTGAGCGACATCGCACCCACGCTGGCCTTTGACCCTTACCCCACCGACGAAAGCATCACCCAGTATGAGGAGATGCGCCAGACCTTTCTCACCATTGCCGAGGTCGTGGGACGGCGCGCCGAGGGGGAGACGGTGCTGGCAGAGATGGAGCAGACTTTCGCCGCGGCCCGCAGCCAGATCGAGGCCGCAGGCAAAGCCGGGGAACCCTTTGTGCTGGCCCAGGCCTTTGGCGAAGATACTGTCCAGGTGCGTCTCTTCACCGACAACGCCATGGCGGTGCAGATCGTCCAACAGATCGGCCTGGAGAACGCATGGCAGGACAGCCAGTTCCAGCAATATGGCTTTAGCACTGTGAGCGTCGAGACGTTGCCCGAGCTGGGCGATGTCAACTTCTTCTATGTGGTGCAGGATGACAACAATGTCTTTGCGCGCGAGGCCATTGCGCCGGTGTGGGCGAGTTTGGAATTTGTCCAGAACGGCCACGCCTATCCGCTGGGCGGCGATACTTGGCTTTTCGGCGGCCCCCTGTCGGCGCAGGTGCTGGTCGAGGCCATCCTTGACGCGCTGGGTCTAGAGACGCCGGCCACCGCGACGCAACCTGATTCCGCCTTCCCCGTCACCATCGAGCATAAATTTGGCAGCGTCACCATTCCCCAAGCCCCGGCGCGCGTCGTCTCCCTGGGCTACAATGACCAGGACCCCATTCTGGCGCTGGGTGTGAAGCCCATCGCAGTCCGTTACTGGTTCGGCGACCCGGCGGATCAGGTTTGGCCCTGGGCGGATGAGGCGCTTGGCGACGCTGAACCAGTGGTGCTGAACATGCCCTTTGGTGAGCTGAACTATGAGGCCATCGCCGCTTTGCAGCCCGATCTCATCATCGCCGTTTCCGCCGGGCTTACCGACCAGGAATATGCCACGCTCTCGCAGATCGCGCCGACTGTGGCCCAATCCGATGCGTATGTGGACTTTGGCGTGCCCTGGCAAGAGCAGACGATCGTGATCGGCAGGGCGCTAGGCAAGGAGGCGTTGGCGCGCGCGCTGGTGGCGGAGATGGAAGCGCGCTTCGCCCAGGTGCGCGCTGCGCATCCGGAGTTTGCCGGCGCCACCGCGGCCATCGCCGCGCCGGCAGGAGATGGGCAGTATTATTTCTCTGGCCCCCAGCATGAGCGCCAGCGCTTCTTGACTTCGCTCGGCTTTGTCTTGCCGGAGGAATTGGCCGAGATCGCGGGCGACTCCTTTTACGGCACGATCAGCGGCGAGCGGCTCGATCTGTTGGACACCGATATTCTCATCTGGACGGTCTCACCCGACGAGCGCGCCGTCATCGAGTCAAACCCGGTCTATCAGGCGCTGGCCGTGGCCCAGGAAGGACGGCACTTATTTCTGGACACATCAGGCGCAGGCGATCTGACGGGGCCGGCCCTGGTCTTCAGCAGTGTGCTCAGTCTGCCTGTGGTCTTTGACGAGTTGACGCCCATGTTGGCCGAGCGGCTGGACCGCAGCCGCTAACAATTTCTATCAGGCTGAACACCCATGACTGCATCTACGGTTTCACCCGCGTCGCCTAGATTGCGTTTTGCCCGCTCGCGCTCGCTTCTGCTGGCCGGGCTGCTGGTAGGCGGCGGGCTGCTGTTGGCCGCTATGCTGGCGAGCATCGCCTTCGGCGCGGCGGACATCGCGCCGGCGGATGTCTGGGCCGCGCTCTTCGCCTTTAACCCAGATTCGACCGAGCATCTGATCATCCGTACCTTGCGCGTGCCTCGCGCCGCCGTCGCGGCGTTGGTGGGCGCATCGCTGGCTGTAGCCGGGGCCATCATGCAGGGGCTGACGCGTAACCCGTTGGGCGATTCGGGCATCTTGGGCGTCAACACCGGCGCAGCCCTGGGGGTGGTGCTGGCCGTCCACTTCCTTCATGTAGGGTCGCTTTCCGTCTATGCCCTCTTTGCCTTTGCGGGGGCGACGCTGGCAGCCGGGGCCGTCTATAGCCTTGGCTCGCTCGGACGGGGCGGGCCGACGCCGCTCAACCTGACCATGGCCGGGGCCGCGCTGACCGCGCTGCTCTCCTCGCTGACAACGGGGGTGCTGATCCTCAACCAGCGTACACTCGAAGAGGTGCGCTTCTGGATGGCCGGCTCTGTGGCGGGGCGCGACCTGACGCTGCTGCTCCAGATCGCGCCTTATCTGGTCGCCGGGCTGGTGCTGGCGTTGGCGCTGGGCCGGCAGCTCACCACCATTTCCTTGGGCGAGGAGGTCGCCAAAGGGTTGGGGCAGAACACGATCTGGGTCAAGGCGCTTGCCGCCGCGTCGGTGGTGCTGTTGGCAGGCGGCGCAGTGGCGGTAGCCGGCCCAATTGGCTTCGTTGGGCTGGTGATCCCCCATTTTGTCCGCTTTCTGGTCGGCGTGGACTATCGCTGGATTCTCCCCTACTCGGCGCTGGTCGGTGGAATCTTCTTGATCGTCTCCGATGTTGCTGCCCGGCTGGTGCTGCGCCCCACCGAGCTGCCCGTCGGCGTCATGACGGCGCTGATCGGCGGGCCGCTCTTTATCTACCTGGTACGCTGGCGTGTGCGGCGGTAGCTCGGATGTGTGGAGGCCATCCTGCCGGCCTCGTGCTGCGTTGTTGGAGTAAACCATGAGTGACCCTTGGATTGTGATACGCCCGGCGCGGCTGCCGGTCTCCTTGCGGGTGGACCGGCGCGTGCCCTTCATGGGGGCGCTAGTCCTGCTGGCGACGGCAGCGGTGATGGTGGTCAATATCGGTGTGGGGGAATACCCCATCGCGCCGTTGGATGTCATCAAGACGGTGCTGCACCTGCCCACCGCTAACGGCGATTATGACTTTGTCGTCAACACCCTGCGGCTGCCGCGCATGTTGGTGGCGGCCCTGGTGGGGTTGGCCCTGGGCGTCTCCGGCGCGGTCTTGCAGGGGTTGACCCGCAACCCGCTGGCCTCCCCCGGCATCCTGGGCATCAACGCCGGGGCCGGGCTAGTGGCTGTGGCGCTGATCGTGCTGCTTCCGGGCGTATCGGCAGCAGTGCTGCCGGCGGCGGCCTTTGCCGGCGCCTTTACGGTTGCACTGCTTATCTATGTGCTGGCATGGCGGGGCGGCGACTCGCCGCTGCGACTGGTGTTGGTGGGGATCGGTTTGGGGGCTGTCGCCAGCGCACTGACGACGCTGTTAATCACCTTCGGCGATATCAACCATGTGCAGCGGGCGTTGATCTGGCTCACCGGCAGCGTTTATGGCCGGACCTGGGATGAGCTGCGGGCGCTGTTGCCCTGGGTTGCCGTGTTTGCGCCGCTGGCCTTCCTGCTGGCGCGGGACCTCAACGCTTTCAACCTGGGTGAAGATGTGGCGCGCGGGTTGGGGAGCCGCGTGGAGGCGCGGCGCGGCCTGCTCTTGCTCTCGGCGGTGGCGCTGGCCGCGGCCAGTGTCGCCGCCGTCGGCGCCATCGGCTTTGTCGGTCTCATGTCGCCGCATATCGCCCGCCGCCTTGTCGGCCCGGACCATATCGGGCTGTTGCCGATGGCGGGCATGCTTGGCGCGCTCATCGTCACCGCCGCTGACCTGGCGGGCCGCACCG
>DATLZJ010000344.1:0-2327 GCA_035574055.1 Caldilineaceae bacterium | reverse complement strand
CTTTGGCAGCCGTCGCCTCTTCTACGGCGAAGAGACGGAGCTGGCCGTCGAGATCGTCAACGCCAAGCCGCTGCCGCTGGCCTGGCTGCGCGCCGAGGATGATTTCCCCAATGCATTGGCGCTCCACGCGGTGAAGCTGGCGGCCAGCCACCGCCCTGGCCGCGGGCGGCTGGTCAACCTGCTCTCCCTGCGCTGGTACGAGCGGGTCACCCGGCGCTACCGGCTGCGGGGGACGCGCCGGGGCGCCTGGCGAGTGGGGCCGGTGGAGCTGGCCTCCGGCGATATCTTTGGCTTTGCGCTGCGCCGGCAGACCCTCGAAGAGAGCGATTGGGTGCTGGTCTACCCCAAGCTGGCGCCGCTGACCGCGCTGGGGCTGCCGGCCCGCCGCCCCTTTGGCGAGCTGCGCACCCTGCGGCGGCTTGTCGAAGACCCGCTGCGGCTGATGGGCACACGGGACTATACGCCCGGCGACAGCTTTCGCCATATCCACTGGAAGGCGACGGCTCACCGCCAGGCGTTGCAGACCAAGGTCTTTGACCCGTCCGCGGCGCTGCCGCTGGTCATCTTCCTCAATGTCAACACCTATGAGTTTCGCTACGAAGGGGTTGACCCGGAACTGCAAGAGTTTGCGATCAGCGCGGCGGCTTCCCTGGCGCACTGGGGCTGGGAGAACGGCAGCCCGGTCGGCCTCTTTGTCAATTCCATTGCCCAGCCGGGCGCACAGCGCATCCGCATCCGGCCCAGCCGGCGGCCCGACCAACTGCTGCACATCCTGGAGGCGCTGGCGAAGGTGGTGGACATCGGGCGCTGGCCGGTCGAGGCGGTGCTCCAGGTCGAGACCCCCCACCTCCCCTATGGCGCAAGCATTGTGGTGGTCAGCGCCGTCGTCACAAGCCGGCTGGCCGATACTTTGTTGGCGCTGCGCGAGCGCGAGTTTGGCGTCACCCTGGTGACTTTGGGCGATAAGGCGGCCCTCGACGAGAAGACGGCGACCCTGCCGCCGTCAAGGGTGCGGCGCTACCACATCGGCGGGCGAGAGGAGTGGCATGAGCTGGCGTCTTTGGTCTTGGCTTGAGTCTGGTTCGCTGCCCACGCGCTTGGTGCCGCTCCTGGTGATCCTGCTGCGGCTCTGTTGGCTGTGGCCGTGGCTGGAGATGGCGCGACGCTGGCTGGCGCCGTCCTTTCCCCGGCCCCTCCTGCCCCTCTGGTCGCTCCCCTTGCTCTTTTTAGCGGGTTTCCTGGCAACCCGCCTGGCCCAAGAGCGGGCGCGCAGCTTGTACCTGGCGCGCCTCTGGGTAGCCGGCAGCGGCTTGGCCGCGCTCCTCCTGCTGTTGTGGCGCCACTTTGCCCGTGACGCCTATAGCCTGCTGGATGGCCGTTGGCTGTGGGCCATCGCCAACGCGCTGACCCACTGGCAGGAGGGCCTACCGGCTCCCCTGCTCGCGTCGCTGGTCGCAGCGGGCATCTGGCTGCGCAGCGTGCTGGATGGGCGGAGACGGATGACGCGCGATGATGTGTGGGGGGCCTTTGCCACCGGCTTTATTGCCCTGGCCCTGCTGCTCCTGGCCGCCGAGCTGGACCCCAGGGGGCTGCCGCTCTATGCAGAACGCTGGCTGGTAGCGCTGGTGGCGATCGGCCTCTCGGCCCTCGCGCTCTCCAGCCTTGAGCTGGCCCGCATCACCGGACGGCTGGACGCCCAGAGCCAGCCGTCGCTTCGCCTGGACCGCTACTGGCTGGGCAGCGTCGCCCTGGTCATCGCCGGCCTGCTGGCGACCGGCCTGGCGCTGGGGGCGTTGGTCAGCCCGGAAACGGCGGCCCAGCTCTTCGGCTGGCTGGCGACGCCGTTGCGATGGCTGGGCGTTGCTTTGGGCTATGTCTTCTTGGCCTTCGCCTATGTGATCTTTCTGGTCCTGACGCCGTTGATCGAATGGCTGCGCGCCCGCATGGCCGAACGACTGCCGGCTGAGACGCAACCCATGGAGGGCTTTCAGGAACAGTTGGAGCGGCTGCGCGACCAGCCGTTGGCCGATCTGCCGCCGCAGATGGTGGAGACCTTCCGCTGGGCTGGGCTGGCCGCGTTTGTGCTTGCCCTATTGGTCATCTTTGCCCTGGCCCTGCGCTACTTCCGCAGCCGGGGTGAGGAGGGCGTTGAAGAGACGCGTGAGACGATTTTCACCGGCGCGATGGTGCAGGCGCAACTGGCGGCGCTTTGGCAGCGCTGGCGGCAACGGCTGCAACCAGGGAGCGGCACGGCGCTCAGCCCTTACCTATCACTGGCGGGCGAGCAGGCGAACCGGGCCGCCGTGCGCGCGCTCTACCAGGCGCTG
>DATLZJ010000343.1:0-3737 GCA_035574055.1 Caldilineaceae bacterium | reverse complement strand
AGACACTCGTGAGGGAAGTACAGTAGCAGTCCGCAGTCGGCTTGATTACGGTACGGTTCAATAGGAGTAGACATGGCACAACAAGCAGCGCCACTGCCTTCGACTTACGGCGGTGTTCGGCAAAAACCCTTGATGCGGCGTCTTTTAGGTCGCGACTGGCAGATCGCCTTTGTCTTCATCGCGCCCATTGTCATCTTGATGACGGTGTTCATCGCCTGGCCCTTCATCAAGGCGATCTACACCAGCATGACGATCCGCAACATTGCGACGCGACAAGATATCTTTGTCGGCTTCGACAACTATATCCGTCTCTACAGCGATCCCTTCTATCGCCAGGCTGTGCGCGCCACCTTCATCTTTACCGCCGGCTCTATCACGTTCAAGCTCATCTTGGGCATGTGCGCTGCTCTGCTGCTCCATTCCCAGAAACGCTGGCGCAATCTGCTGACGGGGTTGGTGCTGCTGCCGTGGATTGTTCCTTCGGTGGTGCAAGCGTTGACCTGGAAATCCATCTACGACCCGCTCTTTGGCGGTCTCAACCCAATCCTGATGACCTTGGGGATCATCAACCAGCCTATTTCATGGCTCTCGGACCCTCGCTATGCCATGGCGTCGGTGATTGCGGTCAACGTTTGGGCCGGCATCCCCTTCTTCACCGTCAACATCCTGGCCGGCCTCTCGGCCATTGACCAGGAGCTGTATGAAGCCGCCGAGATTGACGGCGCTAACGGCTGGCAGCGCTTCACCCAGATCACCCTGCCCAGCTTGCGCATCGTCATTGCCGTCGCCACGCTGCTTTCCACCATCTGGACCTTCAACGGCTTCGAGACGGTCTGGCTGCTGACCGCGGGCGGGCCGGGCAACCTGACCAAGGTTTATTCGATTTTGGCCTACCAGAAGGCGATCAGCTCGCTCCAGTTCGGCCCAGGGACGGCGGTCGCCTTCAGCCTGACGCCGGTGCTGGCTGCCTTCATCCTTCTGCTCTCGCGCTACATGCGGCGCGATGTCTCGCGCGAGGACATGGATATCGTCACCTGGCAAGACCGGGTGATTGACGGGATTTCCTGGGTGATCGGGACGATAGGCAGCATTGTCGCCTTCCCGTTCCTGCTGGTTGGCAGCGCGATTGGCCGGCTGCTGCCCAAGGGCAAGGCGAGCAAGAAGCGCAATGCCCTCTTCGGCAATATCGGGCGCGGCATCGGGCTGGCGCTACTCCTGCTCTTTGTGCTCTTCCCCTTCTACTGGATTTTGATCACCTCTTTCAAGACCGATCTCCAGATCAGCCAGCGCGTGGGCATCTTTTGGCCCGATCCCTGGACAACTGAGCAGTTCTACGAGTTGTTCTACCAGCAGCCCTTCTTTATCTGGTTCCGCAACTCTTCGATTGTGGCGGTTACGACCACGGCCTTGGCTGTGGTGATTGCCGCCTTGGGCGCCTATGCGCTGGCGCGGCTGCGCTTTGCCGGCGCCCAGACCATGCAGACGGTGCTGCTCATTACTTACCTGCTGCCCGGCGCGCTGATGTTCATCCCCCTCTACGGGATTTTGGCCGACCTGGGCGTGATCAACACCCGCTGGGCGTTGATCCTCACCTATCCGACCTCGATGATCCCCTTTGCCACCTGGCTGCTCATGGGCTACTACCGGGCCATCCCTGAAGAGTTGGAACATGCCGCCCTGGTGGACGGTGCGACCCGGCTCCAGGCGTTCCTGCGAGTCACCTTGCCGCTGACCACACCGGCGCTGCTGGCGGTTACACTCTTCTCGTTTACGGCGGCGTGGAAGGAGTATCTCTTCGCCTTTGTTTTCATCACCAGCGAGAATCTGATGACCCTGCCTGTGGGCCTGGCTCAAACCATCTACGGCGATATCTACCCGTGGGGTCTGCTGATGGCTGCGTCGCTGATCATCTCGATCCCGGTGGTGATCTTCTACATGTACGGCCAGCGCTTCATGGTCGCCGGCCTGACCGCGGGGAGCGTCAAGGGGTAAGCTCGGCCGCGGCGGTTGCCTCATCGAACTGATGTTGAAATGAGAGGCCGGATGAGAGGCCGAAATGGGAGATCGGGTATCGCCTCGGTCTCCCATTTCCTTTGTGCATGTCCTTTGTCCCTGTCCTGTTCACTGGGTCAATTTCACCCGGTCAATTTCACTGGGTCAATGGGCCATCCGATTCCCCAACGGACCCTTTATCATCTACGCTTCAGCAGGAAGCGTCTAGAAACGGGAGCTGTCCATGAAGATTACCGAGATGCATGTCACGCCGATTGCCGTCTCCGACCCGCCGCTGCTCAACGCCGCCGGTCTCCATGCGCCCTTTGCCCTGCGCACCATTGTGGAGCTTGTGACGGATGAGCATATCTACGGCTTGGGTGAAGTGCCCGGTAGCCTCGCCACGACAACCGCGTTGGAAGCCGCACGCGAGGTGGTGATCGGCCAAGACCCGTTCCAGCTCAACGCCATTGCCGCGGGCCTGGTCGAGCGTTTCGGCGTTGAGGGCGCCCGTGAGCGGGGCGAGGCGCCCTGGGACAAGCGGCGCATGGTCCACGTCAACAGCGCCATCGAGGTTGCCTGTTTCGACATTATGGGCAAAGTCACGGGCCGCCCTGTCTGTGACCTGTTGGGCGGCCGCGTGCGCGAGCGGGTGGATTTTTCCGCCTATCTATTCTACAAGTATGAGGGCGCCGGGGGCGCGCTGGGCTTTGCCAAAGACCCGAATGCCACCGGCTGGCCGGCGGCGCGCCAGGAGGCGGCGCTTGATCCCGATGGGGTGGTCGCCCAGGCCAAGGCCATGTGCGAAGCCTTTGGCTTCAAGTCCATCAAGCTCAAGGGGGGCGTGGTCCATCCGGACGAGGAAGCGGCGGCCATCCTGGCGCTGCACAAGGCCTTTGGCCCCGGCACACCTCTGCGCTTGGACCCCAACGCCATTTGGTCCGTCGAGACGGCCATCCGCATCGGCAAGCAGCTTGAGGGGGTACTAGAGTACTTTGAGGACCCGGTGCGCGGCCAGGAGAACATGGCGGCGGTCGGCAAGGCGGTCAAGATTCCCCTCGCCACCAACATGTGTACCACCAGCTTTGAGGACATCCCCGGCAGCGTGCGTCTCCATTCTGAGGATATTATTCTGAGCGACCACCATTACTGGGGAGGGCTGCGCTCCACGGTGGAGCTGGCGCGCATCTGCCGCACCTTTGGCCGGGGACTTTCCATGCACTCTAACAGCCATGTGGGTATCTCGCTGGCGGCCATGGCCCATCTGGCTGCCGCGCTCCCCAACCTGACCTATGCCTGCGACACCCACTACCCCTGGCAGTCGGAGGAGGTGATCGTGGGCGGGCGGCTGCAATTCGAGGATGGCGCCCTTACCGTTCCCAATAAGCCGGGCTTGGGCATCGAGCTGGACCGGGAGGCGCTCGCCCGGCTTCACCAGCAATATGTGGAGTGCGGACTGACTGAGCGCAACGACGAGATCGAGATGCAGAAGAGGCAAGCCGACTGGAAGTTCATGGCAACCCGCTGGTAGCCGGCGCAGCGCCTGTGCTGACTGGTGACATAGGGTTGGCTGACGCCTCCCCTCTCGCTGATAACGGGTGATTCGTGGTCAGTGGGGATGCAGCCGGTTGGGGTGAAGCGCGAGCGGCGTGTTCTCATTCCTCAATGCGTGAACACGGCTTCCATTCACAGTGTCACGCGGTAGCGCGTCGGGGCGGCATCCTGCCGCACGAGCATATCTGTAG
>DATLZJ010000342.1:0-9934 GCA_035574055.1 Caldilineaceae bacterium | reverse complement strand
CGCTATTCGGCGGCAGCGTCCACCCGCCATATTGCCTAGACCGGGCAGGCAATATACCCCTCCCCTGGGGGAGGGGTGTCTGTTATTCTGATGGTACCGATTGCGCGTCGCATTCCACGCCAGTCGAGTGAGGGCATCATGGATTCAGCGACCCGGACTGAGGTGATCAACCGGCTCAAGAGTGTCGAAGGCCATGTGCGCGGGGTTCGGCACATGGTAGAGGAGCAGCAACCCTGTATGGCGATCTTGCAGCAAACCCAGGCGATCCAAGGCTCGCTCCGCCAGATCAGTCTTTTGCTCCTGGAGCAGCATCTTAACGGTTGCCTGCGCGAGCTGTGGAATGAGACAAACGATGACGTACACCGGCAGATGCGCGATGAATTGCTGGCGCTCTTTACGCAAAAGACTGAGTGAATGACTTCGTGGAGGAAATGATGAAACAGGGACAAGCAGCTGGCCCGCCGGTGACCGACCCAATCTGTGGGATGGTCATCGAACCGGCGACGGAAGCGTCCGAAGATGAGGAGACGGCCGCCCATGCCCGCGAATATCGCAGCCTGATGCGCAAGTTCTGGTTTGCCGCCCTCATCGCCGTCCCGGTGCTGCTGGTGGCCTACCCGGAGTTGCCCTGGCTCTACCTGCCCAACTGGTTCACAGACAATATTTCCGACCAGTCCATCTGGTGGCTCTTCATGCTCTCGGGCATCGTCACGCTGCCGGTGATGCTCTACTCCGGACATCACTTCTTCACCGGGGCCTGGGCCGCTTTCCGGCACCACGCGGCAGACATGAACACGCTGATCGCCTTGGGCACCAGCGCCGCCTGGCTCTATTCGACCGTGGCGCTCTTCTTTCCTAGCCTCTTTCCCGAAGGCACGGCGTCGCCCTTCTATGATGTGACCGCCGTGGTGACGGCGCTGGTGGTGTTGGGCCAGGCGCTGGAGGTGCGTGCCAAGGGGCAGACCAGCCAGGCGATCCGCAAGCTGATCGGCTTGCAGCCCCAAACCGCCCGGGTGCTGCGCGATGGCCTGGAGGTGGAGATTCCGGTAGAAGGGGTGCAGGTGGGCGATGTGGTGGTGGTACGCCCTGGAGAGAAGATCCCAGTCGACGGCACGATCATCGAGGGACGCTCCAGCGTAGATGAGTCCATGGTGACCGGCGAGAGCCTGCCGGTGGACAAGCAGGTGGGCGACGAGGTGATCGGCGCCACAGTCAACACCACCGGCACCTTCAAGTTCCGGGCCACCAAGGTGGGCAAAGATACGGCGCTGGCCCAGATCGTCAAGCTGGTCCAGGAGGCGATGGGGTCTAAGGCGCCGATTGCCCGGCTGGTGGACGTGATCTCGGGCTACTTCGTGCCGGCAGTGATGATCATCTCGATCCTCACCTTCCTGGCCTGGTATACCTTTGGCCCCAGCCCGGCGCTGGCGTTCGCTGTGGTCACAGCGGTGACGGTCTTGATCATCGCCTGCCCCTGCGCCATCGGTATGGCCGTCCCCCTGAGCCTGGTCGCCGGCGTAGGCAAGGCTGCTGAACATGGTGTGCTCATCCGCAGCGGCGAGGCGCTGCAGCTTGCCTCCCAACTGAAAGTCGTGGTGTTGGATAAGACCGGCACGATCACCAAGGGCAAGCCGGAGCTCACCGATTTTGTACCGGTCCCCGGGTTTACGGCGGGTGAGCTGCTGCATTATGCCGCCAGCGCCGACCATCCTAGCGAACACCCGCTGGCCCAGGCCATTGTGGACGGGGCGCGGCGCCGCGGGGTGGAGGTCGTGGAGCCGAGTGAGTTTGCCGCGGTTCCCGGTCATGGCGTTGAAACCACGGTGGCGGGCCGCCGTGTGCTGGTAGGTAACACCAAGCTGATGCAGCGCCATGGCATTGATGTGACTGTGCTTGCATCCACGGTGGAGCGGCTACAAGGCGGGGGCAAGACTACGATGTTTGTGGCTATTGATCGGCAAGCGGTCGGCGTGGTGGCGGTGGCCGATACCCTCAAAGAAGACTCGGTCGAGGCGATCCGTGTGATGCAAGGGATGGGACTGGAGGTGGTGATGCTCACCGGCGATAACAGCCGCACCGCCCAAGCCATCGCGCGCCAGGTCGGGATTGACCGGGTGCTAGCCGAAGTGCTGCCCGAGGACAAGGCTCAACAGGTGCATCTGCTCAAGCAAGGCGGGCGGAAAGTGGGCATGGTGGGCGACGGCATCAACGATGCGCCCGCGCTGGTGGAAGCTGATGTAGGCTTTGCCATCGGCACCGGCGCCGATGTGGCCATCGAGGCCGCCGACATTACGTTGATGAGCGGCAGCCTCAAGGGGGTGGCCTATGCCATCGAGGTCTCGCGCGCCACCATGCGCAACGCCAAGCAGAGCCTCTTTGGCGCCTTTGTCTACAACACGCTGGGCGTGCCGGTGGCGGCCGGTCTACTCTATCCGTTCTTTGGCATCCTGCTCTCGCCGATCATCGCTGGCGCGGCGATGGCGGCCTCCAGCGTGACGGTGGTGAGCAACGCCAATCGGCTGCGCTTCTTCCGGGCCAAGAGTTTTGCGAGCTAACCGAGTGATGACTGGGCGGCAGGTACTTGTCTGCCGCCCAGTCATCTCAGCAACAGGAGGATTCCTGATGGATATAGGTTTACTGATCGTCAACGCCGTGGGGCTTGCCCTGATCGGCTGGATCGTCTGGTACTTCTGGCTCTATCGCAAGGAGGGGGTGACAGCCGCTGAAGTGGGCGGTGTACAGGAAGTGCCGATTGTGGTTAAAGGGAGCTACGACCCGGATGTGATTGTGGTCAAGCGTGGCAAGCCCGTGCGCCTGCTTTTCAACCGGCAGGAGTCATCGCTGTGCAGCGAGATGGTGGTGTTGGACAAGATCGGCCAGTCGGCCAAGCTGCCGGAAGGGCAGACAGTTGCCATCGAGTTCACGCCCCAGGAGACGGGCGAGATCCCCTTCCAGTGCCAGATGGGCATGCTGCGCGGCACGCTCATTGTCGAACGCTAGATTCCTGAAAGGTTCCGGCTCTTCTGCACTCCTTGTCTTATGCGCCATCGCGAAACCTCCTGTTGTTTGACCTTTGGTTTGCACCTTCAGTCTACAACAGGAGGTTTCGTCTGCCGAGTCATCTCCTCATTCCAGGATGACTCATGTGTATCCTCTCAACGACGATTCAGTTGTTTGTTCAGCGACCGGTACGGCGCTTAGACGGCGGGCCGGGTGTACGGCTCCGACGAAGGGTCGAGGCGGTCCCAACCGGCGCGCCATTCGCCCGCATGTTGGTGTAGATTGACCAGCCCCGCCCGGTCCATGATGAGCTTGGCCTGGTCCACCCGGCTCTCCGGCGTCTGCACGGCGACCATGTTATAGCCCCGGCGCACACCCTCGGCATACAGCTCGGCCTCCGTGTCTGGGATGCCCAGGTCCACCAAGGCGCCGACCATGCCGCCGGTCACAGCGCCCAGACCGGCGCCAGTGATGGCCGCCAGGATCGGGCCGGCGGCGATGATCGGGCCGACGCCCGGCACGGCGAGCGCGCCCAACCCCACCAGCAGACCGCCGAGACCGCCGATCAGGGCGCCAATACCGGCCCCCTCCGCCACCTCGCTGCCGTCCGGCAGGTCACGGCGAACAACCGTCTCGCCATCTACATCGCCGGCGACGGCATCAACGTCACCGGCGACATAGGGCGAATAGACGCCCTCGTGATCGGCGGCGACGAGACTGATGTTTTCACGGCCAAAGCCGGCGCGCACCAGATCGTCCACCACATGGCGGGCTACACTCAGATTCTCATACATACCAACCACGGTCTTCATGGCTCTTGCCTCCTTTACAGCGTGCAACGGCATCGAAGGTCGCCCTGCACGTCTGCAGCTACAATAGCTGATCCAGCCGGGCAGAGCCATAGATGCCAGTGGGGGGCCAGGATACAGCAAGAGATAGAGCGCCCGCGGTATCGTCTTGGAGGTAGCGGTATCGTCTTGGAGGTAAGGTAACGCCTGGGATGGCGCGCTACTCCAGCGCAATCGGCGATAGCTCTAGCCCATTTTGGCCGAAGACCGTCACATCGTACTCCACAGCGCGCAACCCGCCCTCATCCGTCACCTCAAAGACAATGACCTGGGCGTCCTCATAGGGGCCAAGCGGGCCTTCGGTCAGCGTGACGGTAATGGCGCCGTCGTCGCCCTCCACCCACTCGCCTAGCTCTGTAATGGGCGGCTCATCGTTCATATAATCGGTGCTCATGACGGCGCTGCCGTCGTGCGCCAGGGCGAGGGTGATCTGGCGACCGGGGCCGGAGGCGGCGGGCAGCGCCTCCGACTGATAGATTTGCCCGCCGGCGCTGGTGACGACTTCGCCCGCCGTAGATTCTTCCGCCGCAGGCTCCCCTGTGGTCGCCTCATCTGTGGCAGCCGCCTCTGGGGTTGGCTGTACGCCGGATGGCTCTCCACCAGCGGGTTCCTCAGCCGGTGTGTCCTCACCAGTTGCCTCACCAGTGGCATCACCAGTGGCATCACCAGTTGCACCGCCAGGCGCGGCGGCTGCGCCCGTCCCTTCGACCGGTGAAAACTCCAATCCTGCCTCGCCAAAGACCTCCACCGGATACTCAACCGCCGACAGGCCGCCGTCATCCCGCACCTCAAAGACCAGGTCCACCGGCTCGTCATAGTCGCCCTCAGGGCTGCCGGTGAGGGTCAGGGTGAGGGTGCCGTCGCCGTTGTCGGTCCAGACGCCCAAGTCCACAAAGGGCGCCTCGCCGTTCATGTAGTCGCTCACCATCTCTGCCGAGCCATCGGTGTAGAGGGTCAAGGTGATCTGGAGACCGGCGCTGGCCGTCGAGGTCATGACGCCAGTCTGGTAGACGGAGGCATCCTCGGCAGTATCTGCCGCCAGCTCCTCCAGCCGGCTCAAAACCACGCCGCCGGCAACCAGCGAGCCGTCTTCGTCCACTTCAAAGTCGGCTGAGGTCGGCTCATCATACTCCGCTTCAAGGGTACCGGTGGCGGTGAGGGTGATGCCGCCGCTGATACTCTCTGCCCAGGAGCCGACTTCGATGATAGGCGGCTCGCCGTTGAGATAGAAGCTGCTCACCATGGCATAGCCGTTCTCATAGAGGACCGCCATGATCACCAGCCCCGGCGCATCCGCCGCGGGCAGAATCTCGGAGATATAAGCGCCGACCGGCTCCCCGACCGGCTCCGGCGTCGCTTGCTCGGTTGGCGCTTCTTCAGTTGGCGTTTCTTCCGCAGCCTCTGTCGCTTCCGCCGTGGGGGCGGCTTCTGCCGGTGTTTCCTCCTCCGGCCCGGCGGTAGGCGTTGCGGTGGCCGCGGCTTCAGCCGTCTCCGCCGTGTCCGGCTCCGGCGTGGCTTGCCCGGTGGGGGTCCGAGTCGGCCCCGGCGTCGCCGCTGCCGCAGTTGTCTCTGCGGTGGGAGTCTCTGCGGTGGGGGTCTCCGCCTCAGCAGGCTCCGCTTCCGTCGGCGGTTCAGCAGGGGCCAGGATCAGCCCTTCCCTGCCGAAGGGGCCGCCCTCCTCGCCGGGGATGACCAGCGAGCCATCGTCGGCCAGCTCGAAGGTCAGCGTAATCGGCTCCGCATAAGGCCCAGCGTCGGTGCCGGTGACGGTCAGCGTGACCGAGCCATCGTCGTTTTGCACCCATTCGCCGATCTCAATAATCGGCGGCTCGTCGTTCAAGTAGTCGCTGGCGACCTCAGCCGACCCATCGTCGTAGAGGGTCAGTGAGATCTGTAACCCTGGGCTGGAGGCCACAGGCAGCACATCCGATTGGTAGAAGCCGATGATGGTCAGTTCTTCGGCCTGGATGACCGGCGCCGCCCAGAGTGACGCCGGCTTGTGGACAAGCCCCACCGCCGGCGCCAACACCAGCGCCAGAACGAACACCAAAGGGTGCAAGGTTCGCTTCATGATCTACTCCTTCTCCCGTCTGGGATTGCCTGTTCTGCCAATGTGGATGGATCAAGCCGCTTGTTTCCCGCTGTGAATACCCTCGTTGCCGATGCCGCCGGGCGCTGGCACGAGTTGGCGAGAGGCGGCGGCATGGCGTCGCATGGAATGCGTTGGGTTGAAAGGAGTGTCGCCAAGAGAGACCGGCTTCTCCACAGACGATGGCGGTCGAGCAATCGTTCCCGGCGAGTACTCGCCTGGACTTAGGAGGGCAGCGCTTCCGGCGGCGCCGACTGCGGTGAGGGCGGCGATGATGGTGATGCCTGCCACTGGTAGACGCGCGTCAGCCCATAGGCGATGCGCGCGGCGGCTTTCTGAATGGCCGCACACTCATCCTGCGTGTGGGCCTGCCCATCGCGCCGTGCGCCCAGTACCAACTGCCCCAGCACCTGCCCCTCCCACGTGAGCGGCAGCCGCTCTTTCCCCTCGCGCACTGCCCACTTCGGCGTAATATAGGCTAGGCGCATTTGGCCGCCGTCGCGCAGGTAGAGGGCAGCGCCCCTGGCGTTGCTGGCTTGTACGGCCTGCTCGACCACCTGGCGGGCGACGCTGCGCCGGTCCAACACATCAACCACCTGGAACAACCGCTTCTCCAACTCCTTTAGTCCCTTGAGCCGGTCGGGCGGTTCCTTGAAATAGTGGTCCACCCAGTTCTGCAGCGTATTCTTCAGGGGGGTAAAGGTGGTCGTGAGGATAATAGTCGTAAAAATCGCCACGGCAGGCGATTGGTCGCCGGTGACCGTGGCAAAGAACTTCTGCGAGAAGGTAATCGAGGTGGTGTAAATGACGGTCAAGATGCTGGTCAGCGGCACATAGACCAACGTGCGGTTGATCAGCACGTCCACGGCCCAGAGCCGGTAACGCAGCACCGCCATCCCCATCATGATGGGCAGCGCGGCCAGCGAGCTAAACTCAATCAGCGTGACGACAAAGTCGGCCAGGCTGCCTTTCACATCCACCGCCGGGGCCAATCGAGGCAGAACCTCGCCGGTGAAGACCAAGACGATCAACAACACCTCCAGCAATGCAAAGACGACCCATTTGGTCTGCTGGCGCTCGCTTGGGCTGGAGACATACCGGTAGCGATAGATGGGCGCGACGATGCAGGTGATGACCAGCACAGTGAGGCCAAGCGCCAGCGCCAATGGCCCCCAAAGCTCCTGGTCATAGAGCATGAAGGGGACAACGGCGAAAGGAAGCACGGCCCAGGCAATGGCCGCCCAGCGAGTCCACCGCGGGATGAACCGGCCGTCGGGAAAGATATAGAAAAGAATGGCAAACGAGATAAAGGCGATGCCGGGCAGGAAATCCATCGCAAGGTCAATCCAGACCGCCACAGTCTCGGCGGCCTCGACGACCTCCGTGACAAAGACGCCAAAGAGCAAAAGCGCCAATGACACATAGAGGGCAATGGGTTCATTGGGCTGCGCCCGAAAGATGA
Organism: Caldilineaceae bacterium; assembly: GCA_035574055.1. Classification (GTDB taxonomy): domain Bacteria; phylum Chloroflexota; class Anaerolineae; order Caldilineales; family Caldilineaceae; genus QEUY01. The sequence goes on along the minus strand of DATLZJ010000342.1, from coordinate 2,535 downwards.
TGATCGCCACAACGCCATAGATGGCGACCAAAACCAGGGTGAGGATGATGTTGTACAGGGCATAGAAGTGCGGCGTCAGCCCCAGGGCCGTCAACGCCTCCAGCCCCGCAGGGGTAAGCTGGCCCGTCAGGCACGGTTCCTCATGGCAGATGGTGGTCAGAATCCGGTAGGCGGGTTGGATACTGAGCAACAGGATCTCCACCCCCAGGATCGCAGCAGCAAACCAGCAGGCGCGCAGGAAAAGAACCAGCCACCGGCGGCGCTGGAGCTTGGCTTTCGGGCGTGTGGTGAGCGTTCCCTGCATAGGCGATTTCACCGTCGCCTCGCAGAGTGAATGGCATGGCGAGGCAGGAGTATTGTACTCGATTCCCCAGCGGTAGTTCAATTCAGCCGGCTCAATTCAGCCGGTTTGATTCGATTATTTGGCTCAGACAGCGAACTCAATTTTAACTCAATCGAGAACCGGCAGTGGCCGCATAGAAACGGCTGGCGACCTATACCCTGCACTACTATACAAGTATATAGTCTCGTCGCCCGAATCGGGGCAAACTAGGTGCGCCAGCAGAGAGCGCCATTTTTGCCGAGGTCGCTATTGTTTGCTGGAGGTCACGGGCTAGGGTTCGTTCCAGACTTTATAGAGTCTGGGCATAGAGTCTGGGCATAGTGTCTGGGTGTTGTCTTAGGCCGCTGGGCATACCGGTTGCACAGCTCCGGCAGGGAAGGAGCACCATGTACCGCCTTCAAATCCTGGGGCCGCACGGCAACGCTGTGCTACAATGGGATCCCCAGAAGCTACAAGAGAAAGACCCGGCCACGCTGGCCGCCCTTTTAGAGGCAGACCGGTTCCTACGGGAGCTATTGGCTACCCGTCAACAGGCGCATGGGATGCAGCCGGCGCACCCTACGCCGCGCGTGGCTGCCTATGGGCGTTGGCTGCAATAGCGCCGGATAAGCAGCATAGGCTACCGTCCATGCAAGGGGGCAGCCGGCCAGCCGGCGGCTTGTTCGCCCCAAGCAGCACATCAACGCTATCACTCTATTGTAGGTGCGCTATCCTAGTGCACCCCCTCGTCGGACACACTCATCGTGCGGCAGGATGCCGCACCTACAGCTCATATCCATTGCCTAATTTTCTAAAGCCCTATTACCGGTGAACAATTCACCGGTGAGTGATTCATAGATGACCGCTCATCTATGACAGGGGGTATTTGCACACCTGGCCTGCCGGCTCGGACGTATGCTATCATGAGCAAGCGGAGAAACCGGTAACACCCCACACGCCTCCTTGGAGAATCAAACATGAAGCGAATCCTTCTCGTTTGTGCAGCGGCCTTGCTGGCGACGGCGCTCGCCATCGGCGCCCTGGCCCAGCAGGCCACGCCACAACCGGTGGAGGAGCCAACGGCGCTTCCCCCGGCCCTGGCGACGGTAGCAGCCACGCCTATCACGGCCCCCCCTGCCGCCGAGCAGCCTACCGTCACGACCCAGGTGGTCACCGTTACCGGCGACGTGACCAGCAGCGTGATCACTACCGAGGCAGTGACCACAACCGTCATCGTCACCACCACCACTGCCGTCACCGAAGTCCAGGTCATCACCGAGCCGGCCCCAGCCGTGGAGTTGGTGATCACCGAGACGGTGCCCGCCGCGCTCATCGCCATCAACCTGGACGCCATCAACCTCGGCGCCATCAATCTCGGCGACGGTCTCCCGCTGGACCCCTTCTTGGTCAGCGTCAACGGCGGCGGCCCCTTCTCGGCTGCGGGCCTCGGCCCCGGCTGCAGCGGCTACATCAGCAATGCGCCGGTCGTCTCAGTCAACTGGACGGGCACAGCTTCCCTCTTGGAACTGTTCTTCTACAGCGATCATGACCCGGTGCTGGTCATCCGCACGCCCACCGGCCAAATTCTCTGTAACGACGACGCCAACCATGTCTTGCTGGACCCGGTCATCCAGATAGACGCCCCGCCGCCGGGCGTCTATAACGTCTGGGTGGGGAGCTATGACCGCGACCAGCTCATCCCCGGCCTGCTGGTGCTGACCACCGACCCGGCCATGAACATCGGCGCCTTCCGGCCCGGCGATCTTGTGACCCGTGAGCCGATCCCGGAGGTGGCCGTGAGGCCCGCAGAGGTTCGCAGGACGCTCCTGCCGACGGTAACGGCCCCGGTAGCCGGCGCGGTGACGCCCCTTCAGCTAGGGACGACGCCCATCAGCCTGACGGTTGTCGTCACCGGCGTCGTTCCGGCCTTTGACCTGCCCATCCAGGGCGCGCTCTGCTCCGGCTATATCAACCCCCACATTGACCTTTCCTTCAGTTGGCCGGGCGGCGCGGAAAATCTGCGCATCTTCTTTGAGGGCGACGGCGACAGCAGCCTGCTGATCATAGGACCGGGGGGCATGGTCTACTGCAACGATGACGCCGCCCGCAACCAAAACCTCAACCCTGTCGTGACGATCCCCAACGCGCCGCCCGGCGACTACCTGGTCTTTGTCGGGCGGCTGGACCCGTTGACGCCGTTGAGCGGCACGCTG
>DATLZJ010000341.1:0-4243 GCA_035574055.1 Caldilineaceae bacterium | reverse complement strand
CCGCAACGGCCACGCCGACCCTCACGCCGACCGCCACCTTGACCCCTACGGCAACGGCTACCCTGACGCCGACCGCCACCTTGACGCCAACAGCCACGGCCACCGCCACGCCGACCGCGACGGCTACGGATACGCCAACCGAGACACCAACAGTGACCGATACCCCCGCGCCAACCGCAACCGACACACTGACGCCGACCGATACGCCGCTGCCGACGCCGACCGCCACGGACACCCCGACAGACACGCCCGAGCCGACCGCGACAAATACCGCCACGCCCACAGAGACGCCTGTGCCGACGCCAACCGACACGACGACGCCGACAGAGACCCCGACTGAAACGCCCGAGCCGACCGCGACGGATACACCTACGCCGACGGATACCCCCGAACCAACGCCAACAGAGACTGAGACGCCTACGGAAACACCGACGGAAACCCCGACCGATACACCGACGGCGACCGATACACCAACGGACACGCCCACGCCGACGGACACACCAACAGAGACGCCAACACCGACTGAGACACCGACTGAGACACCGACTGAGACGCCCACAGACACACCGACGGCTACGCTGACGCCAACGCTGACCCTGACGGTGACTGTCACACTAACGCCAACGGAAACGCCGGAGGAGACGCCTACGCCGACCAACACACCGCGCCGCGGGCGCAACCGCCCGACAGCCACGCCAACGAGTACACCAACGGTTACCGGCACGCCGCCCGAAGAAAGCCCGCTACCCACGCCGACCCTGACGACGACCCTCACCGCTACAATCACAGCGACAGCCACGCTGACGCCCACCATGACGCCGGAGCCGGAGGCGCGCTCGGCCTCCGGCGCGCCAAGCCCGCCGGGCAGCGATTCCCCCTCCGAGACCGGTCCCATGAGCAGGGCGCAACCCGTTGCCGCGCTGCCGGACCCTCCCCGGCTGTCTAAACCGAGGAGCGCCGCGCTGCATTAAGCACAGCAGGGCGGCTCGCTTGACAGTGGCTTTTGCCGCTTGCTATACTCGTGCCAACAGAGCCGGGCAGGCGCCCTTTGCTGCCCGGCTTCTTCTTGCCGCCATCAACCACTACCGGTAAACATCCGCCAGTTGGTATCTCAGCCCGTCGGTATCTTAGGAAGCAACCGCCACAACCATCCCAGAAGTGCGGCCCATGAAAATCACACAGATCGAGACCATTCCGGTCCAAGTTCCCATCAACCCCAAGCGCGCCATCCGCAGCGGGCGCGGCGCCCACACCGTCTCTCCCTTTCTCCTGGTCAAGGTCTACACCGATGAAGGGGTCGTGGGGCTGGGTGAAGTCTCCTGCACCGCCGGCTGGAGCGGCGAAGACCAGCTCACCGCGGCGCGCATGATCGAAGGCTACCTGGCCCCCGCGCTCATCGGCCAGGACCCCACCCAGATCGAGCGGCTGACGCTGCTCATGCGCCGCACCATCGCGGCCAACTTCTTCACCAAGTCTGCGCTGGAGATGGCGCTGTGGGACATCCTCGGCAAGGTGGCCGGCCTGCCGGTCTACCGGCTGCTGGGCGGGGCTGTGCGCGACGCCGTAACCACCAAATTCTCGGTCTCCGGCCTGCCTGCCGCCCAAGCCGCCGAGCTTGCCGCTTGGGCTGTCGAACAGGGCTTCCGCGCCATGAAAGTCAAGGTCGGTATCCAGCCGGACGAGGATGTGGCCCGTGTGCGTGCAGTGCGCGCCGCCGTGGGGCCGGACGTGCGGCTAGGGGTGGACGCCAATGGCGGCTGGTCTCCCCGCGTCGCCATCCAGACCATCCCGCGCCTCTATGACTACAACATCTTCTTTGTCGAGCAGCCGGTGCCCGATCTGGACATTGCCTGGCTGGCCGATGTGCGCCGCCACGTAAGCGTACCCGTCATGGCCGACGAAAGCGTCTACAGCCTGCAAGACGCCATGGCGATTGTACGCGCCGGCGCCGCGGATGTGCTTTCCGTCTATGTAGGCAAAGGGGGAGGCATTGGTCCGGCGCGCAAGATGGCCGCGGTCGCCGAGGCGGCCGGCCTGGCCTGCACCATCGGCAGCAATCTGGAGTTGGGGATCGCCAGCGCCGCCATGATCCATCTCGGCATGGCGACCCCGGCCATCGCCGCCGAAGAGTTCCCCTGCGACATCCTCAGCCCCTTTTTCTATGAGGCCGACCTGCTGGTGGAGCCGCTGCCCATCCAGGCAGGCCAGGCCCGCCCGCTCGAAAAGCCGGGTCTCGGCGTCGAGCTGGACGAAAAGCAGGTCGCCAAATTCCGCGTCCGTTAGCCTATCTGCCCACAGTCGAGGAGCCGCCCCATGATTATTGATGTCCACACCCATACTCCCCAGTTCAAAGACCCCGTTCCCACCGACCAGGTGGTCATGAACCGCGCCTGGCGGCCAGATCGCGCGGTCAAGGCGACGGTGAGCTGGCAAGACTACTTCGAGGCCCAAGCCCCGGCGGAGAAGTCCATCGTCTTCAATATTGCCTGGAACCCCGGCCAACCCTATGACCGTCTAGCGGGCGGCGGGGCCGGCGACACCTCCTGGTACGCTCACTGCGGCAAGGGCAACCTCAACGACGCCACCGCCGTCTTTGTCGCCGCCCACCCCGACCGGCTCATCGGCTTTATGTCCATCCACCCCTACGACGCCGACTGTATGGACGAATTCGAGCGCTGCCGCACCGACCTGGGCTTGAAGGGCGTCAAGCTGGGGGCCAACTATCAGAACTTCGACCCGCTGGACTCTCGCGCCCTTGCCATCTACGAGCGGGCGCAGCGCTTCGGCCTGCCGGTGCTCTTTCATCAGGGAACCTCGCCGGTGCGCATGGCGCCCATCCGCTACGCGCACCCGCTGCTCATGGACGAGATCGCCATGCGCTACCCCGACCTCAAGATCATCATGGCCCACATGGGCCACCCCTGGCAGGTCGAGACGGCGGTGGTTATCCGCAAGCATCCCAACGTCTATGCCGACATCTCGGCCAATTTCTACCGGCCCTTCTCCTACTGGGAGCAGATGGTCAAGGCCATCGAGTGGAACATTACCGATAAACTGCTCTTCGGCACCGACTTTCCCGTCACGACCATGCAGGAGTCCATTGACGGATTGCGTTCCATCAACCGGCTGGTGGAGGGCACCCCCTTGCCTCGCATCCCAGAAGAGATCATCGAGGGGATCATCCACCGAGATTCGTTGTCCCTCCTGGGATTGAGCTGAGGATCAGCCCGGCTGATCTTTGGCCTACACTGCTATCCGTGGTAAATATCGTTACATAGGACGCGACGTGTAGCGAACGGCGCAGCGCGAGCAGCCGGCAAGCTGCACGGTTGTCTGAAAGCAGGCGCCTCATGATACACAGGAACGCACTGCCTCGCACGCCGAATAGGCTCCTTCCGCTCATGGCGCTCATCGCCCTGGCCCTGTTGTCAGGCTGTGGAGCCGAGCGCACCAGCGCCTCCATTGTCTCCGCGGCGACGGTGACATTGGACGAGCTACCGAGTGGCTTGGGACGCGGCTACCCTATCGCTTTGCCCATCGAGAGCAACGATACCGGCATCGGCATCGGCGACCGCGCCCCCAACTTCCGCCTGACCCTGGATGACGGGCGCACCCTGACCCTCCATGACCTGGCAGGCCGGCCCATCTTGATCAACTTTTGGGCCACCTGGTGCGGCCCTTGCCGGATCGAGATGCCGGAAATCCTGCGCGCCGCCAGGGAGACGCCGGAGCTGGTCGTCCTGGCTGTCAACGTCGAGGAGGAGTTGGAGCCGATTCAAGCCTTCGCCGCCGACTTCGAGATGGACGTAGTGATCCCCCGCGACCAGGACGGCGATGTCCGCACCCTCTACCAAGTGCGCGGGATGCCCATGAGCTACTTCATTGACCGGAACGGCGTCATCCGCGCGGTCTGGGCAGGGGTCTTGACCCCTAGCCGCTTGGAGGAGCTACTGAATCAGATTCTCTAGGGGCGAGGGCTGCGCCTTCGGGCTGCCGCGGCGATGTCAATCTCTTACTTCGTGGATGAAAAGTACCGGTTGCAGCCTGCGGACCTGCAAGGCTGGCCCCGCCGTGTGGTCATAGCCAACGTGACCTTCCAGGGTATTGAGGAGGCAAGGCCCGTGCTCCACTTTGCCGGCCAGACCAAGCGGCTGGCGCTCAGCGCCGAGCAGACACGCCAGCTCATCGCGCTCACCGGCAGCGCGCAGTTCAGCGACTGGATTGGCCGGGCGGTTGTCCTCCG
>DATLZJ010000340.1:0-2621 GCA_035574055.1 Caldilineaceae bacterium | reverse complement strand
CGCCTGCATTCCATTCCTGGACAGCGCCGGCCAGATTGCGCGCGTGGTTGTCAAAGGCCAGCACGGAAGCGCCGTCGCGCAGGTAGCGGGCGACGATGGCCTTGCAAAGACCGCGGGCTGCGCCCGTAGCAAAGACGACTTTGCCTGACAGTGAATTCGTCATGACAGACTCCTCTTATCCTTTGACGCCGGATTATCCTTTGACGCCAGAGATGACAATGCCCTGGAGGAAGATGCGTTGGGTCAGGAAGAAGATAAGAATGGGCGCGAGGGTGGAGACGACCGTCATCGCCATCAAGTATTGAATGTCGGTTTGGGTGCGCCCCATGAAACGGCTCAATCCCAAGGTCACCGTAAAGAGATGGGGGGAGTTGAGATAGATGAGCGGCCCAAAGAAGTCATTCCAGCTCCAGGTAAATTGATAGATCGCAACCACGATGAGGGCCGGGCGAATCTGGGGCAGGAGGATACGCCAGAAGACGCCGAAACGGCTGCAACCGTCAATCAGCGCCGCCTCGTCGTAGTCGCGCGGGATGGTCAGCATAAACTGGCGCAAGAGAAAGATGCTAAAGGCGTCGCCAAAAAAGAGGGGCACCACCAGCGGGCGCAGCGTGTTCACCCAGCCAAGCTTGGAGAAGATCATAAAGAGCGGGATCAGCGTCACCTGGGCAGGCAGCATCATCGTGCTGAGCACAAGCAGGAAGAGGCCATTGCGACCGGGGAATTGAATGCGGGCAAAGGCATAGGCCGCGACCGAGCAGGAAAGAACCACGGCCAGTACATTGAGACCGGAAACCAGCGCCGTATTCCGATAGAAGGTGATGAAATTGCCCTTTTGCCAGGCTTCGATGTAATTCTGCCAGAGATAGGTTTCAGGTATCCACACCGCCGGGACACGCCAGATCTCTTGGGTGCTTTTTCCCGCGGTCATGAGCATCCAGACCCATGGGATCAAAAAGAGAATGGCCCCCGGCAAGACCAACAGCAGCAAGAGCGCCTGCTGCGCCACGCGCCGCCGCTGCGCAGTCGAGGGATGGGCAGCCGCAGCGCGAGCGCCGGCCAACTGTTCCGCAAGGCTCTGGGAATCCAGGGGTGCGCTTCTCATAGCTTGGACTGTTTTTCCTCCTGCCCCGCTCGGCGTTTCTTAACGGCTTGATTCGCCTTCATAGTAAACCCAGTGTTTGGCCGTGTATTGAAAGAGTAGGGTAAAGCTGATGATGATGGCAAAGAGCACCCAGGCTGTGGCCGAGGCATAGCCGAAGCGGATTTGCTCAAAGGCCTTGCGATAGAGGTAGAGCACCATGCTCAAGGTCGCATTGTTGGGGCCGCCCTCGGTCATCAGGTACGCTTGGGTGAAGAACTGGAAGGCGTAGATCAGGCTGATGGTGACATTGAAAAAGATGGTCGGCGTCAGCATGGGCACGGTTACATGCCAGAAGCGGCGCAGGGCATTGGCCCCATCAATGGTCGCTGCCTCATATAAATGGGTCGGGATCCCCTGCAAGCCCGCCAGGTAAAGCAGCATATTGGAGCCGACGCTCCATAGGCTCATGATGATCAGGGCAGACAGCGCCCACTTCGAGTCGTAGAGCCAGGTTGGCCCCTGGATGCCGAACAGGCCGAGAAAGTTGTTGAGCAGCCCGGCGCGCGGGTTGAAAATCTGGAGCCAAAGCAGCGAGACCGCTACGCCGGAAATGACCGTGGGCAGGTAATAGATCGTGCGCCAGATGCCCAACCCCACCAATCGTTGGTTGAGCAGCAGCGCGATCAGCAAGGCCGCCCCCGCGCCGAGCGGCACCGAGGTAAAGGCATAGATGGCCGTGACCTTGAGGCTTTGCCAGAAGAGCGGGTCGGCCAGTAGCTCCTGGTAGTTTTTGGCGCCCACGAAATAGGTCATGGTCATCAGGTCCGACTCATAAAAGCTCAGACCCAGAGAGAAGAGCATCGGCCCCAGCACAAAGCTGAGAAAGCCGATCAGCCAGGGCGCGAGGCAAAGGTAGGCGGTGATAATGTCTTGGGCGCGCTGGGAGGACAGCCGGAAGCGCGTGCGGGGACGGTTGAGCCGCTGGGCAACCATGGTGACTCCTTGTGGCCGCGACCCCTCCAGCAAGCGACCCGCCTGTTAGAAGGATCGCGGCCTGAATCTCTCAGGAGAGGTAGACAGTCTCCTATACGCCGCTGCCTACTGCCTACTTCCCCCTACGCGCCGCCGGCTCGCTGGAGCGCCGCCTGTTGCGCTTCCGTGACCTGGGCGGCCACGTCCTGCAAGATACTCACCGGCGCCGATCCTTCGACAAAGATCTGCTCCATGGCGGGGTTGATCAGCTCATCCGCCACGGCCTGATAGCGGAAGAGCTGTGGCCCGCGCGCCTCGCCGGTGTTGAGCTGGTCCAGCACCACCTCCAGGCTGACCTCCTGCAAGCGGGCGTCCAGGCTGCGCAGGATGTCCGGCCACTTTTCCGCGGAGGTGATTAGCCCTGGGATGCGGCCTGCCTTGGTTGCGATGTTGTCCTGGTAATAGTCGCTTGTCGCGAGCCACTTCATCATGGCCCAGACCGCATCCTGGTTGCCGCGCTCGGCGACGCCTTTGTAGACGGCCCAGCAGTCGGGCGCGCCCATGC
>DATLZJ010000339.1:0-7647 GCA_035574055.1 Caldilineaceae bacterium | reverse complement strand
CGGCGCCGCAGCCGTAGCCGCCGGAGCAGCCGCCGGTGCGGGCTTGGGCGCAGCTGCCGGCGCCGCCTCTTTGGGCCGCGACGCCGCCGCGGAACCAGGCAACTCGCCTGCCGCATGGGCGGCTTTAGCTCGCTTGGCGGCCTCTTGCATTTTGGCCTTTAGCTCTGCGATTCGCTTCTCACGGGCCTCGCCAGTCAGTTCGGAAATCTTTTCCGCCATCTGGGTGGTGTCTCCTTCTTACAGAAACAAGGTCCGGTTCTGAGTGGACTGGACGACGCTGGCGGTGACCTGGCATCAGCCAGGAAACAGTGTCAAGGAACAATAGGATAGATAGACGCGTCGACCCGGCGTGCCCGAACTCTTGTTGGGGATGATCGCGTGCTTCAGCAAACCCTGTAGTCTTGATCCCGATCGGGTGAAGACTATAGCATACGGCTCCTGGCTTGTCAAAATTATCACAAATTCACGAGAAGTGTAGTCACTAGAGGCTTGCCAGCCGTTCGAGCAACTGGCTGCGTTTGCCCTCCAGCTCGGCCTGTTTGCTGCGTTCGCGCTCGATGATCTCCGCAGGCGCCTTACTGAGGAAGCTCGCGTTGCCAAGCAGGCCGGTGATGCGCTGGAGCTGTTTGTCCAGGCCCTCGATCTCTCGCTGGAGCCGGGCGCGCTCGGCTTCCAGATCGATCAGGCCGGCCAGGGGCAGATAGATCGCCATGCCCGCCGCCGCCAGGGTGATGGCCTTGTCGGGCGCTGCGCCGTCGGCGGCGATGACCATATGCTCCGGGTCGAGCCGCGCCAGGAACGCCAGCAGCGCCCGGTTCTCCGTCAGCAAGGCCGCCTGATCGCCAGCGTCGAAGTGGGCGGCGATGCGGCGCGCTGGCTCCACGTTGTACTCGCTGCGCGCGTTGCGGATGGCGCGGATCGCTTCCTGGAGGCGGCCAAAGGCGGCGTCGGCCTCGGCGTCGGCCAACCCGGTCAGATGGGGCCAGCGCGCCAGGATCAGCGCGCGTCCCTCATCGCCCAGGCCCGGCAGGTTCTGCCAGATCGTCTCGGTGACGAAGGGCATGTACGGATGGAGGAGGCGCAGACTATGCTCCAGCACAAAGGCCAGCACCTGGGCGGTGGCCTGCGCTTCGTCGGGCGCGCCGTCGTACAGGGGCGCCTTGGCTGCCTCGATATACCAATCGCAGACCTCATTCCAAAGGAACTCATAGAGCTGGCGACCTGCCTCGCCCAATTGCCAGCTTTCGATCAGCCGCGTCACATCATCCTGGACGGCCTGGAGCCGGCTCAGAATCCAGCGGTCGGCCAGGCTGAGGGACTCGCGGGCAGGCAGCCGGTAACTGACGTTGAAGCGGTCGGGGTCGTCGGCCAACGGCAGCTCCCGGTTTTGCAGATTCATGATCACAAAGCGGGCTGCGTTCCAAATTTTATTGGCGAAGTTGCGGTTGGCCTCGACGCGTGTGAGGCTCAGTTTCATGTCATTGCCGGGTGTGCTGCCGGTGAGCAACGTAAAGCGCAGGGCATCGCTGCCATACTCGGTGATCAGGTCCAACGGGTCGAGTGCATTGCCCAGGCTCTTGCTCATCTTGCGCCCTTCGGCGTCACGCACCAACCCATGTAGATAGACATAACGGAAGGGGATTTGGCCGGTGCATTTCAGCCCCAGCATGATCATGCGCGCCACCCAGAAGAACAGGATGTCATAGCCGGTTTCCAACACCGTCGTTGGGTAGTAGGTTTCCAGATCGCTGGTTTCGTAAGGCCAGCCCAGCGTGCTGAAGGGCCACAGGCCGCTGCTGAACCAGGTGTCGAGCACATCCGGGTCTTGCTCCAGGTGGACAGCCTCGCCGTAGTAGGCGATGGCCTGCTCCTGGGCTTCGCTCTCGTTGCGGGCTGCGAAGGCATGGCCGTCCGGCCCATACCAGATGGGGATACGATGGCCCCACCAAAGCTGGCGGCTGATGGTCCAGTCGCGAATGTTCTCCATCCAGTGGAAGTACGTTCGCTCAAAGCGTTGGGGGATGATCTGGATCTCGCCGTTGCGCACCACCTCGATGGCCGGCTCGGCCAGGGGCTTCATCTTCACCCACCACTGCTCGCTGAGCAGCGGCTCCACAATAGTATTGCAGCGCTGGCAATGACCCACGGGATGCACCCGGTCTTCAACGCGCACAGCCAGCCCGGCTGCCTCCATGTCCTGCCAGAGTTTGGCGCGCGCCTCGAAGCGGTCCAGCCCGGCATAGGGGCCGGCTTCCTCGTTCAGCGAAGCATCCCGGTTCATGATGTTGATCATCGGCAGGTGGTGGCGCTTGCCGATCTCGTAGTCGTTGGGGTCATGGCCGGGCGTGACTTTGAGCGCGCCGGTGCCGAAGTCTGGGTCCACATACTCGTCGCTGATGATGGGGATCTCGCGGTTGAGCATGGGCACCAGCGCGGTCTTGCCGATCAGGTGCTTGTAGCGCTCATCGTTGGGATGGACGGCCAGCGCTGTATCGCCCAGGATCGTCTCCGGCCGCGTCGTACTGACCTCCACAAAGCCGCCTTCTTTTAGGGGGTAGCGGAAGGTGTAGAACTTGCCGTTGACATCCTCGTACTCCACCTCCAGGTCGCTGATGGCGCTGGTGCAGCGGGGGCACCAATTGACGAGGTAGACGCCGCGGTAGATCAACCCCTCGTTGAAGAGCTGGATGAAGGTCTCCAGCACGGCCTCACTCAGGCCGTCGTCCAGTGTAAAGCGCTCGCGGGTCCAGTCACAGGAGACACCCATGCGCTTTTGCTGTTTGGTGATCCGGCCATGATACTCATCTTTCCAGTCCCAGACTTCGCGCACAAAGGCTTCGCGGCCCAACTGATGGCGGGTGATGCCCTGCTGTTCCAACTGGCGCTCCACCACGTTCTGGGTGGCGATGCCGGCATGGTCGGTGCCGGGCACCCAAAGGGTGGGGTGGCCGAGCATCCGGTGATAGCGGATGAGCATATCTTCGATGCTGTTGGTGATGGCGTGGCCGAGATGGAGCGCGCCGGTGACATTGGGCGGGGGCATGGAGATGACGAAGGGGCGCGCGGACGGGTCCGACTGGCCTAGCTCGGCCTGCTTCTCCGGGCGGAAGAAGCCATTGCGCTCCCACCAGTCATAGAGCGGCTCTTCCACGGCCAGATGGTCATAGGTTTTGGGCATCTGGGTAGTTGTCTGGTTCATGATCGTCGATCCTTCTTCGGCGACTGTCAGGTTCAACGGCCGGCTTTTTACAAAAAGAAAACCGCCCAGCCTCAAGGACGGAGCGGCTCCGCGGTACCACCTTGATTAAATACAGCCGCCAACAGCGATTGCGGGCTGTATTTCTCTCGAACGCGATAACGGGCGTACCCGGATGCGGCTCAACGCCTGCGACCTCCAGGCGGATCACCCCACCGACCTTCCCGGCGACCTTCCCTGCTGCGACCTGGGCTGCGCTTTCAGCCGGGGCGCTGCCTCTCTGGCAGGCGCAAACAGGTACTCCTCCGGTGCAACGTCGTTGGCTATTCCGGCAAGAGTATACTGGCCGAAGCGTACTATGTCAAGTGAGGAGTTGCGTGTGTGGCTGAACCCAAATCTGGGCCAGAATCTCCTTGTCGAGCGATAGCTCGGTCTCGCCGACTCGGACCACCGGCAGGGGGCGATGTTGCACGATCTCGACGTAGCTTCCAGGGGTCAAGCCATAGAGGCTGAGCCTGGCGAGCCGTTGGGCGGGCATATCTTCCAGGCTTTGCACCTCGACCGGCACCCCGACCGGAATGTGGGAGAGGGGGACGCTGGCGCCCGCGGGACGGCGCTGCGGGGGCCGGGGAGGCTCGTCTGGCCGACCGAGTGACGGCCAGATGCGACGCAGGCTGCTCACAAGCCAGCTGCGCGACTCGTCAACCACCTGATAGCCACAGTTGGGGCAACAGATGAGGTTGCAGCGGCTGCCGAGAGGACAGGCCGCGTGGCAGGCCATTTGGGCAGCATCAAACTCATAACCACACAGGCGACAACGCATAGTACGATTTTCCCTTCCTTGCCGGTATTCTTGTCCCGTATCCCCTATCCGACCGGCACAGACAGCGCGCGCAGGAGCAGGTTGACAAGCCCGCCCATCAAAAAGGCGAAGGGAAAAACAAAGGCGGCTACCATCAGCGCGGCGCGGTTGCCATACTCCTTGACAATCATCAGATAGTTGGCGATACAGGGGATGAACAGGGTGATCACCACCAGGCTGACGACGATCTGCACCGGGTCGAGCGCGCCGCTCCGGGCAAGGACAAATAGCTCGGTAGCGCCGTAGTCCCGCCGCAGAAATCCGATCAGGAATGCGCCTGTGACCTCCGGCGGCAGTCCAAGCCACTGTACTGTGATAGGCGATAGCAACTGCTCTAGATGCGCCAGCCAACCCAACTTGTCTAACCCAAAGAGGACCGCGGTGCCGATGGCGAAGATCGGCACGACCTCTTTCAGATACCATTCCAGGCGCGCCGCGGTCTTGACGATGATGTTCCCCAACGCAGGCCGGCGCAGCGGCGGCAGCTCCAGAATGAAGTCCGACCGCTGGCCGGGAAGCACCTGGGCAGAGAGGTAGCCCACGGCGATCAATGTGCCGATGACCACGCCGCTCCAGATCAGGGTCGCTACCACCCCAAGCCCTGCGATCAGCCCCAGGATCACGCCAAGCTGCGCCGAGCAGGGTACTGCGAGCGCCAATAGGAGCGTTACCTGCAGCCGGGCCTTGCGCGTTTCCAAGATGCGAGTTGCCATGGTCGCCATGGTGTCGCAGCCGAGGCCCAAGATCATGGGCAGCACTGCTTTACCGTTCAGCCCCATCAAGCGGAAGAGACGGTCCAACATCACCGCTAGGCGAGGCAGGTACCCTGAATCCTCCAGCAGACTAAAGGCCAGGAAAAAGGCGCCGACGATGGGGAGAACAATTGCCAGCCCATAGGTGAGCGCCATGGTGATCAGCCCGTAGTCGCCGACGAGAAATTCCTGTACGAGTGGAAACGGGATCACCGTTTGTACCGCCCGCACGGCCCAGGGATTGATCACCTCGCCGAACAGGCGCGTCTCCAGCAAGTCCACCAACGTCCCGGCGGCAAAGACCCCGACAAACAGATAGACTGCGTAGAGCACGAGCGCCAGGACTCCCCACCCCCAGAAGGGATGCACCATCCATTGTCCGAGTCGCCCGGCGGGTGAGGGCGCGGCGGTGGGCCGCCGTGTCACCACTGCGTTCACAAGGGCATCAACGGCCTCCAACCGGCGCCGGTTGATGGCATAGGCAAGGCTCGACCCGATCTTCTGTTCGGCTTGCTCCCGCCAGCGCCGGATCGCAGCCTGTTGCTCTGCCGAGATGGCTAGTCGCGACAGGAATGCATCATCGCCCATGAGGATCATCAACGCGGCGGCGCGCGGGTTGAAGCGCAACTCTGGCAGGTGAGGCTCAATCGCGGTGATTGCCCTCTCGATTGGCTCTGTATAGGTCACCGTGTAGCTCCCAGGGCGCGCCTCCTCCAGCGCGCCGACGAGTGCGCTGAACCCTATGCCGCGCGTGGCTACGGTCGCGACCACGGGGACACCGAGCAGGCTGGAGAGCTTGTCCACGTTGACCTCGATCCCGCGCGCTGCGGCCTCGTCGGCCATGTTGAGGTTGAGGACGAAGGGCAAGCCGATCTCGCTCAGTTCCAGCGCGAGCATAAGACCCCGGCGCAGGTTCTTGGCGTCAACCACATGCAGGACAATGGCCGGAGCGTGGCTACACAGAATCTCCTGCGTCACGCGCTCATCATCGGAGAAGGGCACCACACTGTGGATGCCCGGTGTGTCAATCACGGGCCGTATGTGGCCGTCGCGGGCCAGGGCGCCACGGGCAATTTCAACGGTTGTGCCTGGGTAGTTGGAGACTGCCACGTACCGGTTGGTCAGCGCGCCGAAGATGACCGACTTTCCCACGTTGGGATGACCCACCAGGACAATCGGTGTCCCATCGGCGCTGATCGTGTTCAGGTCAGAATGACAGGGCATGGCTCTGTACTCGGCTCATGGTTTGCCGGCTTTCGTCTGCCGTGCGATGTTCGGGTGCGTCCAGCGGGCCGCCCGCGGAGCCGGCATCCTGAACGGACGTTGTCATGCTCAGTGTAAGCGATCGTGCGGCGGGGGGATCGGATAGATGGGCAGTCTTGAGCCTGGTCAGGTAGACAGGTTGAGAGCCGCCGTCCGGGGCACGCGCTCTATGGGCCACTTTATGGCGTGCGACTATGTGACGCTACTTAGGTGGTGTGTCGCCGATTGTGGTAAAGGTCTACGAACGGTTCTTGCGCTGCACTCTTACACAACGCTTACACAAAGAGTTGCGTGGTCGGTTTGATGTACAGCTCAGGCACATGGGCGCGGGGCGGTAGGGTGGCGATAAAGAGGACCGCCGCGGCTACATCCTCGGGCTGGAGAATCTGCGCCTTATGTTCGTCCGATACCTTGACCGGCCTGTCGTCCAGAATCGGCGTATTGACTTCGCCGGGGCAGAGGTTGGTGGCGCGGATGCCGTTATCCTTCTCCTCGATGGCGATCACGCGCGTCAGCGCGGACATGGCATGTTTGGAGGCGCTGTAGGCTGCGCCGCCGAGCGGGCTGGCGCGCACACCGGCCAATGAGGAGACATTGATGATGACCCCGTCTCGCCGGGCGCGCATCTCCGGTAGCACCGCGCTGATGACGTTGAACGCGCCGGTGGCGTTGACCTGCATAATATAGTCCCAGTCCTCTGGGGAAAGCTCCTCCAGCCGGCGCTTGACGACATTGACGCCGGCGTTGTTGACCAGGATATCCACCGGACCAAATTCGCTCCGCACCCAGGCGACCAGGTCGGCCACCTCACGGCGGTTCGCCACATCCGCGGCATAGGAGCGGACAGGGCGTGGGGCTTGGATGGCGGCTGAGGTCTCCTCCAGCTTGGCGGCGCGGCGACCGGTAATGATCACCTGTGCCCCTTCAGCGGCGAGGACGCGCGCGGTCGCCTGGCCGATGCCGGTGCCGCCGCCGGTGACCAGCGCGATCTTGCCATCGAGTCGCATGGGTGGTGGCTCCTACTAGGGTTCCTGTCGCGGCGCAGGCCGCGGTGTAGTTGGGTAGCTGATTGGGTCGAGCATCACCTCGACCAGAAAGGGGCCGTTGTGGTGCAAGGCCAGCGCCAGCGTCCGGTCCAGGGTGTGGGCGCTGGTGATGCGCTGGCCGGGCAGACCATAGGCCGCAGCGATCTGGGCGAAGTGATGAGGCGGGAACTCGGTGCCGTAGACAGGCTTGCCAGCGCGCACTTGCTGGGAGCGGATCAGGTCAATCGCCCCATCGTTGAGCACGACCACCGCCACCGGCAGGCCCAACCGCGCCAATACGCCTAGCTCGCCCAGCACCATCGCCAGACCGGCGTCGCCGGTAAGACAGACGGCAGGCTGGTTCAGCGCCAGGGCCGCGCCCATGGCCGCCGGCAGGGCATAGCCCATGCTGGAGAGGCCATTGGAGACCAAGAAGCGGTTGGGCGCCAGCGCCGGCCAGTCAAGCGAACTGTGAATCTTATGAGAACCAACGTCCACGACCAGCGGCGCATCGTTGGGCAAGACGCGGCGGAGACTTTCGATCACCTG
>DATLZJ010000338.1:0-12722 GCA_035574055.1 Caldilineaceae bacterium | reverse complement strand
GGCGACCCTGCCCGCCACCAGCCTGACCGGCCAGGCCGGTCCCTACAAGACTCTGATCCTGGTGGACAATGGCCGGTTGCGCGCTCGCTATCCCGCCGCCGAGGTGGATGCCCTGCTGGCCCAACTGGCGACGCTGGCGGCGCGCGCCGAGGTGAGTGGCGTAGTCGTGGATGTGGGCGCGGACTCGCGCGTGGCCGCCGCCAATGCCCGCGCCGACCAGTTCGCCGCCTGCCCCTATGCCAAGAATGTGGTGGCCGAGTCCATCAAAGCCGTGGTGAACGCCTACCGGGCCATCAATCCGCTGGAATACCTTGTGCTGGTGGGCAACGACGATGTGATCCCCTTCTTCCGCTATCCGGATAACGCGTTGCTGGGCCATGAGTCCAACTATGTGCCGCCGGTGGGGGATGTCACGCCCTCCCAGGCAAGCCTGCGGCTAGGCTATGTATTGAGCCAGGACGCCTATGGCTCGGCCATTGACCTCTCGCTGAATGCCACGACCTTCCCCGCGCCCGGCCTGGCCGTGGGCCGGCTGGTGGAGACGCCCGCGGACATCCAGTCGCTGCTGGCCGCCTACCTGGCGACCGCTGCGGGCGTCGCGCCTACGCCCCAGGCCGCATTGGTCACCGGCTATGATTTCTTGGAAGATGTTGCCCTGGCGGTCCAAAGCGAGCTGGCCGCAGGGCTGGGCGGGCCGGTGGATAGCCTCATCACCCCCAATGAGGTCTCCCCCTTGGACCCGGCGAGCTGGACCGCCCAGCAGCTTGCAGCCCAGTTGGGCAGCCGGCGCTATGACATTGCCTTCCTGGCCGGTCACTTTAACGCGGCCAGCGTGCTGGCCGCCGACTATCGCACCTCTTTCCTGACCACCGACCTATTGGCGCTGCCGGTGGACATGACCAACATGCTGGTCTATAGTGCGGGCTGTCATGCGGGATACAACATTGTCAACGCGCATGGGGTGCCGGGCGTCACCTTCGAGCCGGACTGGGCGCAAGCCTTTGCGGGCAAGGGCGCGACGTTGATCGCCGGCACCGGCTACCAGTACGGCGATACGGAGTTCATCGAGTACAGCGAGCGGCTTTACCTGGAGTTCACCCGCCGGCTGCGCACCGGCGCCGGCCCGGTCCCTGTCGGCAAGGCGCTGGTCGCCGCCAAACAGCGTTATCTGGCGACGACGCCCTTCCTACGCGGCATCCATGAAAAGGCGCTGCTGGAGGCGACTCTCTTTGGCCTGCCCATGTTCGCCCTGGACTTGCCGGGGCAGCGGCTCTCGCCGCCGAGCGATGCACCGGACGTGGGCCAACCGGCGCCTGTAGCCGCCGGCCCCGGCGCACTGCTCGGCCTGCATGTAGCCGACCTGTCCCTCACCCCCCAGCTTGCCCCGCGCACGTTGGAGCTGACCAATGTAGAGAATGGCAGTGCGATCAGCGCCTCCTGGCTGGAGGGCAGCGACGGCGTGGTGACCAATCCCGCCGAGCCGGCGTTGCCGCTGGAGAGCCTCAATGTAACGGCGCCTGGGTGGGTGCTGCGCGGGGTAGGCTTCCGCGGCGGTATCTATCAGGATGTGGATGACGTTTTCCCGCTGACCGGCGCGCCCACTACCGAGCTGCGCGGCGTCCATTCACCCTTCCAGTCGGATGTCTGGTCCCCCATCCGTCCCTGGAGCGCCAACTACTTCGATGCCTTGAGCGGCGGTCTGACCCGGCTCTTTGTCACGCCGGCCCAGCATCGCTCACCCTCCCCCGGCGCGCAGGCTACGGTGCGCCGCCACTTTGAGCAGATGGACTTCCGTCTCTTCTACAGCGCCAACGTCACGGGCAGCGCTGTCTCGCTCGCCGCCGCCGAAGCGGACGGGCTGGGCGCGCTGGCCGACGCCCCCTCCATCGTCCAGGTCCAGGGCGCGATTGACGGCGGCGTGGTGGAGGTGCGGGTACGGGTGGTGGGCAATCCGGCCGCGGGCATCCAGACCGTCTGGATCACCTACACCGGGCTGGAGGGGCCGTGGCTGGGTCGCTGGCAGTCGCTGGACTTGGCGCAGAACGGCTTGGACTCGACCCTCTGGGAAGGGCGTCTGCCCCTAGAGGGGACGCCGGCCCGGCAGGTGCGCTTCATCGCCCAAGCGGCCAACGGCTTTGGGGTGGTGGCGCTGGCCGAAAATCTGGGCCGTTACTATACGCCGGGGGGCAGTGGGCTGCTCCAACCCACCACACTCACCTTGGAGCCGTTGGCTGCCACCGGCGGCGCCTTTGGCACAACTGCAAGCTTTGCCGCCGTGCTGCGTGACGGGGCCGGAAGCCCCTTGGCCGGCCAGCCGGTGATCTTTGGGTTGGGGCCGCAGGAGCGGCTGGCGCTCACCGACGCGAGCGGGCGGGCCGTTGCGACCATACCGCTTCTAGGGCTGCCGGGACGCTATCCCGTCCGCGCCGCCTTCCCCAGCATTGTGGACTATGCCGGCTCATCCACAACCGGCGCGGAGCTATTCGAGATCCGCCGGCAAAGCAGCAGCGTCTCGCTGGCGCCCGCGACAGCCACCGGTCGCCCTGGCGAGCCGGGGCTGTTGACTGCAACGCTACTCGACGGGGCCGGACGCCGGCTGGTCGAGCAGACGGTCTTCTTCGTCATCGCAGGCAGCGAGACCTACACCCGCGCGGTGATTACCAACTT
This sequence comes from Caldilineaceae bacterium, assembly GCA_035574055.1. Lineage (GTDB taxonomy): Bacteria > Chloroflexota > Anaerolineae > Caldilineales > Caldilineaceae > QEUY01. The sequence continues at coordinate 10,055 of DATLZJ010000338.1, read as the reverse complement.
GGTGGGGGAGGCGCCGCTGGGCGCGCTACATCTGTCTGAGGGAGATTATTCGGTGACGGTTCATTTCGGTGGGAGCGTCACCCACACGGGGAGCGAGTCGGCGCCGGCTAGATTGACCTTACGCGAGTTGGTTCCGACGGACGACGGCCCAGATGAGGTGATGTATCTACCGCTGGTGAGCCGGCCCTAGCGCCAGCGCAAAGTCCAGCGCCTGATCTAGGCTTAGGGCTGCGCCCTGTGCCGTCGCCTTGGCGGCGTTCTCCTCGCCAAGCATGGCTTGGGCTGGGGCGATGGTCTCATCCAGCTTTGCTTGATCGGCCGGGGGCAGGGGTGCGCCGATGGCGCGGCGCAGCGAGCCGGCAGCCCCTATCAAGACCAGGGCGGGTTCGGCGTCGCCTTGCAGGGCCGCCAGGCTGCCCAAGTCCTCCAGTAGGTAGGCCAGCGCCCAGCGGTCGCCCAGCACCCGGTTCATGGCGAGGCTTTCGGTGTAGAGGCGCCCGGCGGCTATGTAGTCGCCTTGCGCGCGCAGCACATTGCCCAGGTTGTTGAGCGCATTGGCAAGCCCCCAACGGTCGCCTACCTCCCGCTGGAGCGCAACGGCCTCTTCCAGCCGGAGACGCGCCGCGCTATAGTCGCCCTGGGCCAGCAGCACGTTGCCCAGGTTGTTGAGCGAGTTGGCGATGGTCGAGCGGTCAGCCAGCCGGCGGCGGATCGCCAGGCTCTCCAGATGCAGGGCATGGGCCGTATCCAGATCGCGCTGATACTCGGCAATAATCGCCATGTTGTTGAGCAGGCGCGCCTCGCCGGCCATATCGCCGAAGGCGCGGCGCAGGCGAAGGCTCTCGGTATAGCGGGCGTGGGCAGTCTGATAGTCACCCTGCTGGGCCGCCAGGGTGCCGGCCACATGCAGGACCTGGGCCACTCCCTGCTGCTCGCCTAGTTCTTCAAAGACGGCTTGCGCACGGGAAAATTCGGCCCAGGCTTCACTGTAAGCGCCTTGGAGTCGCAGCAACTCGCCGCTGGCGAGCTGGCACCAGGCTTGGGCTGCACGCTGGCCGGTCCGTTCGGCCAAGGCGAGCGCCTCGGCATAGCGAGCGTCAGCCTCATCCCAGCGCCCCACCAGTTGCAACACTTCGCCCAGCTTGCGCATCACCTCGACTTGCTCGGCGGGCGGCAGCAGCGGCAGCAGCCGTTGATAGTAATCAATGGCCGCCTCGTTGGCGTATGTCGCTTGGGCGGCCTCACCCGCCAGGCGCAGATAGTGGCGGCGCTTGGACTCATTCGCCGACCGGTCGTAATGGAAGGCGAGCAGGTCCAACACCGGTGCGACCTGGCCGGCATGGCTCTGCTCCAGATAAGCGCCGACCTGCTCATGGAGCGCAGTGCGGACGGTGTGCAGCAGGCTCTCGTAGACGACGTTGTGCGTGATGATGTGCTTGAAGAAGTAGGTCGTCTCTGGATCGATGGGATCGGGCGCGGTGAACTCCTGGTTGGAGAGGTAGCGTAGATCGGCGCGCAGCGCGTCCGGTGTGCCCAGTTCCGGATAGACGCCGCCAAGCCAGGGCACGCGAAAGACCCGGCCAATGACGCTGGCGACCTTGAGCGTCGTCTTCTGGGTTTCGCTGAGCCGGTCCAGGCGGCTGAGCACCAGGGCTTGAAGGCTGGAGGGCAGTTCCAATTGGCGCAGGGCCACTTGGTCGTAGGGGTCAATGCCGTTATTGCGCAGGAAGTTGACCAGCTCCTCCAGGTAGAAGGGGTTGCCCTCGGCCTGCTGGGTGAGGCGCTCGACCAGCGCCTGGGGCAAGCTCTCCTGTGGGTGGGGGGAGGGCAAGCGGGCGAGCCGGGCGCGCGCCAACTCGGTCAGCTCGCCGGTTGGCAAGCTGGACAGAGAGATCTCGGTGTAATAGGGCAGCACGCTGATCCGACCCGCCTTATGGCGTTCCAACTCCAAGGGCCGGTAGGCCAGGAGGATGGCAACCGGCAGACCGGCGATGGCCTGGCCGAGTACCTCCAGCAGATCGTGGGAGAGCGGGTCTAGCCAGTGGCAGTCTTCCAGCACCAGGAGCAGCGGTTGCGCGCGCGCCAACTCGCGCAGGCAATCGGCCAGGAGGCTCTCCAGCGAGGTTTTGCGGAGCTTAGCATCGAAGGAGGCGGTCAGCTCGTTGTCGGGGATGGGCAGGTTGAGCACGGCGTTGAGCAGCGGCGCTCGGCGCGCCAGGATTGGGTCAATCGCTTGGAGCCGCCGTTCCAGCCGGGAAACCGCAGAAACAGGATCGTCCCCGGCGTCTTCGTCCCCTGGACTGGCGTCAACGCCCAGGAGACCGCGCCAGATGGGTCGCCAGACCAAATAGGCTGTGTTCAGGCCGGTGGCCTCACACTCGCCGCCGAAGCTCAGGAAGCCGCGCTCCTCAGCCAGGCGAACGATCTCGGCCACCAGGCGCGATTTGCCGATGCCGGCGTCGCCGACCAAACCGATCAACTGGCCGCGGCCCTGGGCGGCCTGGTCTAGCCGCTCGACTGCGCAGGCCAGCTCACGTTGCCTGCCCACTAAGGGAACGCCGGAGGAGCCGGCGCGCAGCCGGTGCAGGGAATGGCGCTGTTGCGCAGCGTGGAGTGCATAGATGATGGCCGGCTCGCGCTTGCCCTTCACCTGGAGAGGGGGCAGCGCCTCCCAGACAAAACCCTCGTCGAGGCCACGCTGGGCGTTATGGCTGACCAGAATCTGGCCGGGTTGGGCCGCCATCATCAGACGAGCCGCCATGTTGACCTCATCGCCCAGCACGCCATAAGTGCGGTGCATGGTCCCGCCATAGGCGCCGGCGCGCATCCGGCCCTGGCTGATGCCGATCTGGACCGGCGCGATGAAGGACAACGCCGGCGGCGGGCTGCGCAGCTCCAGCGCGGCGGCTGCGGCCCGCGCGGCGTTGTCCTCATGGGCGATGGGCGCGCCGAAGTTGATGTAGAGATAGCTGCCCTTGTCGCCGACGTTGAGGTCAATGAGCGTGCCCTGGTACCGCTCCAGAACCCGCTGAATCCAACGGATGTAGGCGTCCAGCTTCTGGCCGGCAGCGTCGTCGGCATCATAGTCAATGCCGGTGAAGCGGATAAAGAGGGCCACGGTGGGCCGTAGCTCAGCCAGAAAGTCGCCCATGCCCTGTTGCAGCCTTGCGTATACCGGAGGGAGCAACCACATCCGCACCGCATCTAGGTCAAGGGCGGTGGTATCCAGCTCGGGCCACGGGCTTGGCGGCACCGGGCGGGTCAGGCCGGCGAGCACGCCGAAGGCGCGGCCCTGCTCGTCATGGCGGGTCTCCAGCACTTGAGCGGCGCCGTGCAGGGCGGCGCGGGCGGCGGCGTCAAGCACCACCTCGCCCCTTTGGGCCAGGTGCTCGCCGGCAGCCAGCCGCACCAGCGTCTCCCCGGCGAGCACATCAATGACCCGGTTCTGGGGGTCGCCCACCAAGAAACGGCGCACAGGACCGGCGGCGACGGCTGCCTTCATGGAGAGAGGGATAGGTTGGCCGGAGGGGGTGGCGACCTTCCCAAAGCCCTGCATGGCCTGCTGCATCGCCAGGGCCGCCGCCGCGGCGCGCGCGCCGTCATCGCCGTCGAACCAGCAGGTGATGGCGTCGCCGGCGAAGGCGATGGCGCTGCCGCCGTAGCGGTGTAGCTCATCGATCAGCGCGTCGTAGACTAGGTTGAGGGTGCGCGTTAGCTCCTCGGCGCCCCGCTGGCGGCCCAACTCGCGCACGAGGGCTTCAGTCAGCGGCGTAAAGCCGGAGATATCGGCAAAGAGGGCGGCGCCCCGGCTGCGGTCGGGGAGAGTGAGACGCCGGGCCAGCGCCTGGCGCCGGTCCATCGGCAGGTAGGCCAGTAGATTTTCTTGCATTCGGGGCAACTGGGCAAACAGCAACACAACCAAGCCGCTCGCCGGAACAGGCAGGCCAGTCGTTCCTGGGATGCTATAGCCGACTCCACAGGTTATTACACGGGGTATTATACGAGGGGAGATGGCGATAGGCAATCGCTCTTGACGCGCGTGGTCGCTGCTCCTTTCTTTTGACAGGACCTTCATGTTGGCATATCATTATATCAGCAATTGATGATGTGTTGATGTGAGGAACCTTATGCTCTTAGATGCTACCGGCCAGGCGACCCGGCTCCGCGCCAAGTTTTTTCGCGGTTTCGCCGACCCGTCGCGCCTCGCCATTTTAGAGGCGCTGCGCGGCGGGCCAAGCACGGTGTCGGCGCTGGTCGAAACCACTGGCCTCAGCCAATCCAATGTCTCCAACCACCTGAGTTGTCTGCGCGACTGCGGGCTAGTCGTCGGCGAGCAGCAGGGCCGCTTTGTCTTGTACCGGCTGACGGATGAGCGGGTGGACCAGCTCTTGCGTCTGGCCGACGAGCTACTGGCCGATGTGGCGCGAGGCGTCTACGCCTGTACCCATTACCGCGTTGAGCCGTCCCCCCTGGACGCAGAGCCGGATGTTAGCGCTGCGCCTGCTCATAGGCTTGAGGTTCTGGCGACCCCATGACGACCCCATCCATTCATCCCTTACGTGCCCCTTTGCCCAACCGGCAGTCCCGGCGCATCGAGATCCCCGTACACGGCATGGACTGCGCCGAGTGTTGCCGCCATGTGCAGCAGGCCATTGCCGCCGTGCCCGGCGTTGCCGGGGTGGAGGTTTTCCTGGCCTCGGAGAAGGCCGTGGTCGAGGCAGACCCGGCGCAACTGGACTTGGAGGCTGTCCGCCGCGCCGTCGCCGATGCCGGCTACCGCGTGCCCGATGAGCCGGCCGGCGCGCAGGCTGCGCCGCGCACGGATGGCGCGGCCCCGGTGTTTACCGCCCAGGAGTTCACGCGCCCCATCCTCACCACCCTGGCGTTGGCCCTGGGCGCTATCCTGCTGCTTGTGGTGGTGGGCGAAGGCATGGGGCTGCTCGACGCCCTGACCGAGCGAGTCCCCTGGTGGATTGGGGGGCTGCTGGTGTTAGTTGGCGGCTATCCGGTCTTTCGCCAGGTCCTCCGCGCCGCGCGGCGCGGCAAGATCATCGCCCATACCCTGATGAGCCTGGGCGTCGTGGCCGCGCTGGCTGTGGGCGAATGGGCGACAGCGGCGATTGTGGTGCTGCTCATGCGCTTTGGCGACTATGTGGAGCGCTTCACTGCTGAACGCGCCCGCCGCGCCGTCCGTGATCTGGCGGAGATGGCTCCCCAGACGGCGCGCGTCGAGCGTCCTGCCCCAGACGGAACGACCAGTGAGCAGCCGTTACCGGTCGCCCAGGTGCAGTTGGGCGAGGTGGTGGTGGTGCGCCCCGGCGAGCAGATTCCGGTGGACGGCGAGGTGATTGGCGGCCAGGCGACGGTGAATCAAGCGGCCATCACCGGCGAGTCCATGCCCGTCGAGGCTGGGCCTGGGGCCACAGTCTATGCGGCGACGCTGGTCCAACTCGGCCACCTGCGCGTACGCGCCACACGCATCGGCCCCGACAGCACCTTTGGCCGCGTGATCAAGCTGGTGGAGGAGGCCGAGGCGCACCGCGCCGATGTACAGCGGGTGGCCGACCGCTTCTCTGCCTATTTCCTGCCCTTTGTGGCGGCCATTGCCGCGCTCACGTTTCTCATCAGCCGCAACCTGCTGGCAACGGCGGCGGTGCTGGTTGTCGCTTGTTCTTGCTCGCTGGCCCTGGCGACGCCGATCGCCATGCTCGCCTCCATCGGCGCGGCCGCCCGCCGCGGGCTGATGATCAAAGGCGGCAAATATCTGGAGGCGCTCACCCAAGTGGACGTGCTGCTGATTGATAAAACCGGCACCCTCACCCTGGGCCGTCCCCAGATTGACGCGGTGGTCGCGCTCAACGGGCAACCGGCGGAGAGCGTGTTGGGGCTGGCGGCTGCCGCCGAGCGGTACTCGGAGCATCCGCTGGCCGAGGCGGTGCGCGACGCCGCCCAAGCGCGCGGGCTGGCGCTGGCTGCGCCCTCCCGCTTTGAGGCATTGCCGGGTCTTGGCGTGCGCGCCCAGGTCAACGGCCATACGGTGACGGTAGGCAACCGGCGGCTGCTTCTCCCTAATGGCAGCGATGGACCGCCCGCCCTGGGGCCGGATGTCGCCGCGCTGGAGCAGCAGGGCAAGACGCTGATCTATGTGACTGAAGATGACGCGCCCGTCGGCGTGCTGGCCGCAGCCGACGCCATTCGCCCTGAAGTGCCCGCGGCCATCGCCGAGCTGCGGGCGCTGGGAGTCAAGCAGATCGAGCTGCTGACCGGGGACAATGCCCGCACCGCGGCGGCCCTGGCCGGTCGCCTGGGCATCGCTTACCGGGCGGACTTGTTGCCCGAGGACAAAGTGCAGATCGTGCGCGCCTACCAGGCGCAGGGCTACCGCGTGGCGATGGTGGGGGATGGGGTCAACGATGCGCCTGCGCTGGCCCAGGCCGATGTAGGGATCGCGATGGGCGCGGCGGGCAGCGCCATTGCCGTCGAGGCGGCCCATGTCGCCCTGCTGCGCGATGACTGGAGGTTGGTTCCGGAGCTATGGCGCATTGCGCGGCGCACGCTTCGCGTAGTCAAGCTCAACATCGGCTTTACCGCCGTTTATAACTTAGTTGGGTTGAGCCTGGCGGCGGTAGGGCTGCTGCCGCCGGTGTTCGCCGCCGCCGCCCAGTCGCTTCCCGATCTGGGCATCCTCGCCAACTCCTCACGCCTGCTTCGCCAGAAGTAGCGCACTACCCCGCTCGATGGATCAGCGCCTATGAACCGCCGAGAGTTCGTGGTTAGGATGGGCCTAGTTCTTGGGCTGCTGGCCGCCTGTCGCCGGTCGGCAGCCCAAGAGGAGAAGCAAGAAGAGGGGCAGTCTGCGGCCTCTGCTACTAGGCTGGTCATCGCCTCCGACGACAACCAAATGGCCTTTGACCAGACGAGGCTGACCGCGCCCGCGGGCCGGCAGGTAACGCTGACCTTTCGCAACCGGTCTACCATCTTCCAGCACAATTGGGTGTTGGTGAACGGCGGGGCGGAGGTGGCCGAGCGGGTCTATGGGCGGGCCGTCGCCGCCGGTCCGGCCCGCGGTTATGTGCCGGAAGACGAGCCTGCCATTTTAGCTGCCACAAAATTAGTTAACAGCGGCGACGAAGAAACCATTACCTTTGTCACGCCGGCTGCCGGCGAGTATATCTACTTATGCACCTTTCCCGGCCATTACCTTGCGGGCATGAAGGGCGTACTGGAGGTCACGGCTCGTTAAGCTCGACGCGGAGCGGCCGGGAGCCTAGCCCAACCGCGTTCATGGCAAGAGATGCGCCGGCTTGCGCGAGAAGATCATCTTCAAGGATCTGCTTGACCGAATCCCGTCCATCCGGCGCCAACCACCAGAGTGACCCACTAATCCTCTCGTCGAGCCTTTGCTAACTATCCACACAAAAGCCACTTGACGACCAGTCTACGCGTGTTATAATTTAACTTAGACTAATCCATTTATTAGTCTAAATCCTACCATTCTTTCTGATCATACAAATATAAACTTAGTTGAGGCAGGAGGGCGCTATGCTGTCAGATAAACTTCGTCGTTTCTGGGCGCGCCGGCAGTTGTTGCAGATGGGCGTGGGCAGCGCCGTCGGTCTCACGGGCGCGGCGCTGTTGGGGCGGGCAGCCGAAAGCCAAACGGCTCATCCTGCCGCCGAGCATGTCCCGTTTGACCACGGGGCCAGCCTGCTGGTCGGTCAAGTCAACCATGACGCCAACGGCTTCGACCCCCTCCAAGTTCTGGTGGACTGGGACTATGGCACGGTGAGCACTCTGCCCGATGGCCGTACCTTGCGCGAGTATGAACTGGTGGCCTTTGACCGCGAGATCGAGATCGCGCCCGGCCTCTATTTCCCGGCCTGGACCTTTAACGGGCGGGTGCCGGGACCGACCCTGCGCTGCACCGAGGGCGACCACATCCGCATCCACTTTATCAACGCCGGTACGCATCCCCACACCATGCACTTCCACGGCTTCCACACGGCGGAGAACGACGGCATCCCCAACGTTGGGCCGGGGGAAATCCAGCCGGGGCAAGAGTTCACCTATGAGTTTGACGCTGAACCCTTTGGCTGCCACCTCTACCACTGCCACGCCGTCCCTCTGAAGCGCCACATCCACAAGGGGCTGTATGGGGCCTTTATTATTGACCCCAAGGCGGGCCGGCCTCCCGCGCGCGAGCTGCTCATGATCATGAACGCATTCGACACTAATTTTGATGGCGACAACGAGATCTACGCGGTCAATACCGTAGGCCATGAGTATGCCAAGCGGCCCATCCCGCTCAAGGTCGGCGAGCGGGTCCGGATCTATCTGATCAACATCACCGAGTTTGACCCGATTAACTCCATGCACTTGCACGCCACCTTTTTTGACTACTACGACCACGGCACCACCCTCGAGCCAACCCTGCGCACGGTGGACACCGTCATGCAATGCCAGGCGCAGCGGGGCATTCTGGAGTTCACCTATCGCTGGCCGGGCCACTATATGTTCCACGCCCACCAGAGTGAATTTGTGGAGCTGGGTTGGATGGGGATGTTCCATGTGGTCGAGGAGGCAGACTTTCCTGCAGCGCTGGAAGCCTCCGGCCTCGACGCCGAATGGGACCGCAAGTCCACGCAGGGCAGCACCGTCGCCATGCTACCGCAAACGGAGCAACAAGAGGAGCCGCAAGAGGAGAAGCTATCATGAGCACACAGAGCCAAACCGCCCGTCCCCTTGCCCGTCTGAACGGCTGGACCTGGGCGCTTGTCCTGGTCCCGCTATTGCTGCTGGGCCTCGTGTTGGCCTATCTTGTCCTGACCGGCGGCGGGCTGTCCGAGCTGGCCGGCCCGCCGGTGGAGCAGGTGACTATCCAGCGGATTACCTTGCCCGAACCGGGCGTGATCCGGGTGGAGGTGGTCAACGACGGGCCGCAGCCGGTCACCATTCCGCAGGTGCTGGTAGACGACGCCTATTGGTCTTTTACCGCCGAGCCGTCCAACACCATTCCTCGCTTTGGCAGCGCCGTCTTTACGATCCCCTATCCCTGGGTTGAGGAAGAGGCCCATGTCGTGCGCCTGATCACCAGTCTCGGCGTCACTTTTGATGGCGAGATTGCCGCCGCGGTGGAAACCCCGCAACCCGACGCGGACCTCTTCTGGCGCTTTGGTCTGGTGGGCCTCTATGTGGGCATTGTACCGGTGGCGCTGGGTCTTCTCTGGTATCCGGTCATGCGCCGTTTGAGCCGGCAGGCCATGAACTTCATCCTGGCGTTGACCATTGGCCTCCTTGTCTACCTCGCAATCGGCACCTGGCTGGATGCGCTGGAGTTTGCCGCCGAGCTGCCGGCCTTTTGGCAGGGGACGCCGCTGGTGGTCCTGGTCATGCTGGTGACGCTGGGCGTGCTGCTGGTTGTCGGCAGCCGCGGCCTCCGGCGCGAGCGCGCTCCCCTCGAGATCGCCTATTTGATTGCCTTGGGCATCGGGCTGCATAACTTGGGGGAAGGGCTTGCCATCGGCGCGGCCTTTAGTCTAGGTGAAGCGGCGCTCGGCGCCTTTCTCATCCTGGGCTTCACCCTGCACAACATTACCGAAGGCGTGGGCATCGCCGCGCCCATCGTGCGCGAGAGACCTGCCTTTGTCCACTTCGTGCTGCTTGTCCTTTTGGCGGGCGGGCCGGCTATCCTGGGCACTTGGATCGGCGGCTTTGCCTTTAATCCCGTCTGGGCGACTCTCTTCTTGGCCGTGGGCATCGGCGCGATCCTCCAGGTGATTTGGGAGGTGGGCAAGCTCCTGGTCCGGGAGAGCGGGGGCCTTCGGCAACCGGCCCAGAGCTGGGTAATCCTGTCGGGGGTGGTCGCCGGCCTGGCGGTGATGTACTTTACTGCTTTTTTGATCAAGTTCTAGGTATACTCGCTAGAGCGGGCGTTCCCGATGGGGTGGAGCAAGCCCGCGAGCCAAGCTTGCCGGCGGGCCAGTACCAGTTGATTTGGCTGCGCAAGCCGTCCTGTTAGCCCTGAACCGGCACTGCGCTTGTCTGGCGACGCCAGG
>DATLZJ010000337.1:0-5492 GCA_035574055.1 Caldilineaceae bacterium | reverse complement strand
GTCCAGTTTGTAGACAGGTTGGCGGTCATGTACGGGGGCAAGATTGTCGAGCTGGGTGATGTGCGCGCCCTCTTCAAGGAGCCGCTGCACCCCTACACCCAGCTTCTGATTCACAGCCTGCCCAAGCTGGCCGACAAGGGCGAGCTGAAGGGCATCCCTGGCATTGCGCCGTCGCTGCTCAACGCGCCGCCGGGCTGTCTCTTTCATCTACGCTGCCCACAGGCCATGGCGGTCTGCAAGCAGGCAACGCCGCCCTTAGGAGAGGTCCGGCCCAACCGCCTGGTCGCCTGCCACCTCTACGACGGCGAGCCGGCCTCAGCCTCCCCCGCGGTCAAGGAGGGCGTGGTATGAGCGTCCCCTTCTTGGAGCTACGCAACGTCAGCAAGGTCTTTGGCGGCGGTCTCTTCCATCGTAAGCGAACGGTGGCGCTCGACAATCTCTCGCTGATCATTGATACCGGCAAGCCCACGGTCAAGGCGGTGGCCGGCGAGAGCGGCAGCGGCAAGACCACCTTGGGCATGATCCTGATGGGCTTTCTGACCCCCACCTCCGGCCAGGTGTTGTACAAAGGCAAGGATATGCGCAGCCTGGACCGGTCGGAGCAGCGTACCTTCCGCCGCGAGGTTCAGGCGGTGTTTCAAGACCCCTTCTCGGTCTACAACCCTTTTTATCCGGTAGACCATGTGTTGGAGGTGCCGATTGAAAAGTTCCGGCTGGCTCGCTCCCGGCAGGAGGCGCGGCGCTTGATGGAATCGGCGCTGGCCGATGTCGGCTTGCAGCCGGAGGAGACCCTAGGGCGCTATCCCCACCAGCTCAGCGGCGGCCAGCGCCAGCGCATCATGGTGGCGCGCGCCCTGCTGATGAAACCGCGCCTGATCATCGCCGATGAGCCGGTCTCGATGGTGGACGCCTCCCTGCGCGCCACTATCCTCGAAAGCCTGCGCAAACTGAACCGGGACTTTGGCATCTCCATCCTCTACATCACCCACGACCTGACCACCGCCTACCACGTCAGCAACGACATTTTGGTGCTCTACCGTGGCTCCATTGCCGAAGTGGGCGATGTTGACCATGTGATCAAGCAGCCGCAACACCCCTATACCCAGTTGCTTGTGGATTCAATCCCCTGGCCGGACCTGGAGCACACCTGGGGGCAGAACCGGGTGCTAGGCGCACGGCGGATGGGCGACGCCGGCGCTGGGGCAGTCAATGGCGCGGGGGGCAACGGCGCCGCGCCCGCCATCCAAAATGGCGCGTTGGATGCCTGTAAGTTTGTGGACCGCTGCCCCCATGCCATGCCCATCTGCGGCCAAAAAGCGCCGCCGCTCTACCGGGTGGACCCCACCCGCGCCAGCGCCTGTTATCTGCACCAGGAGGCGCCCGTGCTTCCGAGTGAGGAGATCAACCGTCTATTTGGCTAGGCTCCCCAAGCCCAAGTTTGCCAGAAAATCAAGGCCAGGAAGGAGGTGAACGCCGTCCCTGGATCGGGCGGCATGGCGGGCGAGAAGGTTCGCCGGAAGCGCGCCTCGGTCTTTCAGAGTTTTGCGTCTTGGCAGTTCCCGTGTTCTGTCGCAGCGTTATCTTAGGCTTGGCCGTCATTGCGCCTCTCCGGCGGTGATGCGCAGTGGCGGCGGAGACCCGCAAAACACGAAGAAAGAGTGGACCATGGAGAAGAGAAGAATGACTGCCATGAAGTTGCCAGCTTGGCGCATCCTGAGCGCCGGCTTGATCCTTGTCCTCCTGCTGGCCGCGTGTGGCGCACCGGCTGCGCCGGCCGGCGCCCCTGCCGCGCAACCGGCGGCAGCCGGAGAAGAGGCAGCGGCGGCGCCCGCCGCCGAAGCGGCGGACCTGCGCGAGGTGCCCCGCGAGCGCACCTTGATCGTCATGGCCGGCGGGCCAAACACCTACCAATTGTGGAATAACCACAACCCCTACATCCCCGGGTCAGACGCCGGTTTCCACACCGGCACACTGCCCGCAACCCAAGAACCCTTGATCATGTTCAACGTGCTCACGGGTGAGTACGAGAATTACCTGGCCGAGAGCTGGGAGTACAACGACGACTTCACCGAGATCACAGTCTACCTGCGCGACGGCGTTAAGTGGAGCGACGGCGAGGCCCTCAATGCCGATGACGTGGTCTTCACCTTCAACATGTTGCGCGACAACGCCGCCAGCATGGTTCATCTGGCAGACCTGCCCGGATATTTGGTCGAGGCGGTTAAGGTAGACGACCTGACGGTCACCTTGAAGCTCAACAAGCCCCATCCGGCATTCTGGGCCACGACCTTGACGACCAACCACGGTATCCACATCCTGCCCGAACATGTCTGGCGGGACCAGGACCCCTTGCAGTTCACAAATTTTGACCTGGAGAAGGGCTACCCGCTTGGCTCCGGCCCCTTCAAGCTGGTCTTTGCCTCGCCCCAACAGAAAATCTACGACGTGCGCGACGACTGGTGGGCAATCGAGACCGGCTTCCGCGAGAAGCCTCAAGTCGAGCGCATCATCTACTTGCCCGCCCAGGATGAGAGCCAGGCGGCCCAGTTGCTGATCACCAACCAGATTGACATGGGCCCCATCATGCAAGTCTCGACGCTCAAGTCGGTCTTTGCCCAGAACCCGAAGGTCATCACCTTCACGGGGCAGGAGCCGCCCTACGGGTATCTCGACTGGTGTCCCATTGACCTCAACGTGAACGCCAGCCAAGCGCCCTATGATGACAAGGACATTCGCTGGGCCATCTCCTATGCGATTGACCGGGAGAGCCTGGTGGCGCTGGCCGAGGCCGGGGCCGGGGTGCCTGCGCTGCACCCCTTCACCCCTTACGAGTGGTTCACGCCCTTCGAGGAGGCGCTCCAGGATGTCTTTGCCAAGTATGACTATGGCATCAATGCCAACCTGGAGAAGAGCGCCGAGTTGATGGAAAGCAAGGGCTACACCAAGAACGCCGACGGGCTGTGGGTGGACGCCAGCGGCCAAACGTTCCAGATGAACATCTATGTGCCGGAGTGGTTGAAGGCGTATGGCCCGCCGCTGACTCAGCAGCTACGCGATGCCGGCTTCGACGCCACCTTTGACACCTCGCCTGGCCTCGGCTCCGCCGTGCAGACGGGCGAACAGGTGCTCTCCTTCGGCTGCAAGGGGCCGAGCGGTGTGCTGGGCATGGACCCGACCTTCATGCTCTCCATCTACACCAGCCAGTACTACCGCCCAACCGGCGAACCGGCCCCCATTTGGTGGGCCACCTCCCGCTGGCAAAACGAGGAGTTCGATGCGCTGGTCGAGCAGATCGCACCCCTCCAGGCCGACGACCCGCAGCTCATGGACCTCTTCGTCCAGGCCATGGACCTCTGGGTGAGCGAGATGCCCGACATCTACGTGGGCCAGCTCATCATCCGCTACCCGATGAGCACCCAATACTGGACCAACTGGCCGACTCAGGAGAACCCCTACGGCTTCCCGCACTCCTGGCAGTGGGAGTTCCAGAAGACCTTTGTGAATCTGGAACCGGCGCAGTAAAGACAAGCGTTAGTACTGCAAGTGGCGAGGTGCGGGAGCCTCTCAGGCTCCCGCACCCTTGTTGAGCAGCAGCCTTAGACTTGAGTCCAAGGCTGAATTCAACTGTGTAAACACCTGGCTCACCGCCTCTGCCACCGTATCTTGAAGCTGGGCCGTCAGCCCCCCGTCCACCACCAGGGCATGGCCGGTCACAAAGCTGGCGTCATCCGAAACCAAAAAACGGATCGCCTTGGCGACCTCCTCCGGCTGGCCGGCGCGACCCAGCGGATAGATCGCCTCTGTGCGGCGCAGGACCATCGGATTATCCGGCGCGCCATAGGTCAAAATCCAGCCAGGACAGACGGCATTGACCCGAATGTTGTGCTTGCCGTAGTCAATCGCCATGGCGCGTGTCAAGTTGATCACCCCCGCCTTGGCGGCGGCATAGACGCCGTAGCGCCGCGCTGCCGCGAATCCGTGGATCGAGGCGAGGTTGACCATCGCGCCGCCGCCGGTGCGCCGCATGGCAGGAAAGGCGTATTTGCCCATCAAATAGATGGCCTTGAGCATCACCTCCATCGAGCGGTCCCACTCCGCCTCCTCCAGCTCCTCCACCGTACCGCGCTTGGACCAGTAAGCGTTGTTGACCACAATGTCCAGCCGGCCCCAACGCGCCTCGGTCTCCTCTACAGCTTGGCGGATCGCCTCGTGCCGGCCCACATCCGTGTGGCGATAGAAGGCATCTCCCCCGGCGGCGCGAATCTCCTCCACCACGCGCTCGCCCAGCTCATCCTGAATATCCAGCACCGCCACCTTGATGCCGTCCCCCGCGAACAGCCTCGCCGTCGCCTGCCCGATGCCGTGGGCGGCGCCGGTGACAATGGCGACCTTTCCCACAAAGCTCGTCAAAGTCCACCCCTCATTTCCGTTGCCAGATTCGTCATGATGGTAGTTGTGATACCGGTAGTGGTGATACGCGCTCGGTCAGCCGGCGCGCTGGGCGAGTTGCCACTCCCGGCCCGGCGCTTCCACCCGGAAAGTCTCCACATTGCCCCGGTCGGCGACGGTTACGTAGGCGGTACAGCCGTCCGGCCCACCAAAGGCAATGTTGGTGCATTTCTTGCCCGCCAGCTCGATCTCCCGGAGCAGCTCGCCCTGGGGTGAAACCACGGCGACAGTGCCCTTGCCCCAGCGGGTGATGTAGAGATTGCCCACCACATCGCAGCGCATCCCGTCCATCCCAAAGTCGGGGAAGTGGATGAGCAGCCGCTTATTGCTGATCTCCCCGCTGGGCGACAGGTCATAGGCCCAGACGTTGCGCTGAACCGTCTCATTCACATAAAGCGTGCGCTCGTCCGGGCTGACCTCGATGCCGTTGGTCGTACCCATGCCGGTCTCCAGCAGGGTCACATGGCCGTTGGGGTCAATGCGCCAGATTTGGCCCCACGACTCGGCCCAATTGGGGTCGCTGGCGAAGAGAATATCGCCGGCGCTGATCGCCAGATCGTTGGGCTGGTTCATGCGCGGCTCATGGGCAAAGACGGTGATATTGGCGTTGCGCGCCTCCAGGTTGGCGGCGCGCGAACAGGCCAACATGCTCACGCGCAGCACGTTATGGTTGGTGTAATCGGCAATATACATATCACCGGCCCGGTCAAAGCGAATCCCGTTGCCGATGCTACCGCCAGGCAGTTCCAGAAAGATGCTGCACTCGCCGCCCGGCGTCACCTTGCCGATGGTATGTTGGCGGGCGTAGTTGACCGCATAGAGATTGCCCTCCCGGTCGCAGCCGGGGCCTTCAATGCCGTCGGTGAAGCCGCCGGGGGGCGTGAAGTCGCGAGCCAGGTAGAGCGGCTCCTGAGTCTGCTGAGTTACCATTATCCTTGGTCTCCCTCCTAGGGTAGGATCGCGCTATCGTTGAGCGATCGTTGAACCAATGAAGCTGACCCCCGTGGTTCAGCGAGAAAAGCGGGCGCGGCCCCCTGCGGCCA
>DATLZJ010000336.1:0-5805 GCA_035574055.1 Caldilineaceae bacterium | reverse complement strand
CTATTTCGACGCCTGGAACCGGCGCGACGCCGACGGCATTGTCGCCGCCTTTGTCGAAGGAGGAACCTACAGCGACCCGCTGGCTCAGGGCCTGAGCGGCCAGGCCATTGCCGCGTATGCCTGTGGGCTTTGGCAAGCCTTCCCCGATCTCTCATTCGAGATCGTCGGAAAGACGCTGGCGGCGGATGGGCTGGTCGCTGCCCAATGGCTGATGAAGGGCACCAACACCGGCCCCTTCCAGGGGCTGCCGCCCAGCCGGCGCACGGTCGCCCTGCCGGGCGCCGATTTCATCACGGTTGAAGGGGACAAGGTTCGTTCGGTCCAGGGCTACTTCGACGCCGGCGCAGTGCCGCGCCAATTAGGGCTGCAAATCCTGGTGCAGCCGGATACGCTCGGCCCCTTCCATTTTGGCTCTGCCATCGCCGCGCAGACCGGCAAGCGAACTCGGCCGGGCGCTTTCAGCATCACCGCCCTGCACGTCCGCTCCGAGAAGGAAAAGGAGCAAGTGCGGGCCTATAGCCGCACTATCGCCGTTGAAATGATGTCCATGCCGGAGTTTATCGGCTGGACGGGCTTGATCATCGGCGACCGGATGATCACTGTGACTGCCTGGGAGAATACTGAGGGTCCCCGCCGCTTGCTGCGCGAGGGGACTCATGTCCAGGCCATGAAGGAATTCTACGGGTCGGGAGTTGCAGCCGATGGCTATACCAGCGTGTGGACGCCCGAACGCATCAACTCTTTCTGGGTGCGCTGCCCAGCGTGTGGCCGGATGGCAAGCTACGAAAAATCCAACGGCCAGTGTGAGTGTGGCCGGACCTTGCCTGAGCCGCCCCCATACTGGTAAAGATAGTCTCTAGCCGCTTTGGTTGTGTAACCCCTGCAACTCGGCGGGTGTATGGTCCGGTGTGATAGACACGCCGTTGCTGCCGGCATGGGCCGGCAGCCGGCTGCTCAAGAGGGCCGCCACCAATTTGTGGAGTTGGACCGGCTTGCTGATATAGGTGTCCATGCCGGCCATCAAACATTTCTCATCGTCGCCGGTGAGGGCGTGAGCCGTCATGGCAATGATGTAGGGACGTTGGTCGGGCGGCCATTCGGCGCAAATACGCCGTGTCGCTTCCAGACCGTCCATTTCCGGCATCTGAACATCCATCAGGATCACATCGTAAGGTTGGCGGCGCAGCGCCTCCAGGACTTCCAGCCCGTTGGCAGCCACATCCACCCGGTACCCCAAGCGCGCCAGCGTGTGCTGGGCGACCTTCTGGTTGACAACATTGTCCTCGGCCAGCAGGATGTGCAGCGGCAGGCGGCGGGCCAAATCCGGGTCAAAGCCCGAGGCGACAGCATCCGGTCGCGAGACCACCGGGCGCTGCGCCAAGATGTCCACCAGCGTTCTATGAAGCTGCGCCTGCTTGACCGGTTTCGCGAGGAGAGCGGCAATGCCCAGCCCTTTGGCCTCCACAGAACCGGTGGGCAAAGAGGTGAGCATAACCAATGGAAGCTGAGCGCCCTGCGGATGCTGGCGCAGATGCGCAGCCAGGGTCAACCCATCCATCTCCGGCATCTGCCGGTCCAGCACGGCAAGATCAAAGGTCTCGCCAGCGGCTAAGTATGCCAACGCCTCCTGTCCGGAAGCGACGGCCACAGGCGCCATCTGCCAGGCGGTCAATTGGCGCACCAGGATTTCCCGGCTGATGGGGTGATCGTCCACCACGAGCACCCGTTTGCCCCGCAGGCTGACCGGGGCCATGCGGTAGCGCCGGTGTTGGGTCGGCGCTGCCTCGGCGCGGATTGTAAAGTGAAAGGTAGAGCCGGCGCCCGGCTCGCTCTCGACCCACATCTCGCCGCCCATGAGCCGGCAGAGGCGGCGGCTGATGGCAAGCCCCAGCCCGGTGCCGCCAAAGCGGCGCGTGGTGGAGGCATCTACCTGTGAGAATGACTCGAAGAGGCGGGCCATGCCTGCTGGAGGGATACCAATCCCTGTGTCACGCACGGCAAAGTGAAGGCAGTGATCGTCCCCCTCGCCCTGGCTATCCACCGTCACCACGACCTCGCCCTGAGCCGTGAACTTGACGGCATTCGCCACTAGGTTGGTCAGAATCTGGCGCAGACGACCTGAGTCGCCCACAATGGTAGCGGGCGTATAGGGCGCCAGCGAGTAGGCAAGCTCCAACCCCTTCTGATGGGCCTGCGGCACGAAAAGATCGAGCGTCTCTTCGATACAATCCACCAGGTCAAAGGGGGCCATCTCTAGCTCCAGCTTACCCGACTCGATCTTGGAGAAATCGAGGATATCGTTGATCAGGGTGAGCAGGGTATCGCCGCTGGTGCGGATGGTCTCGGCAAAATCTCTCTGTTCGGGAGTTAGAGATGTATCCAACAGCAGGCCGGTCATGCCGATGACCGCGTTGAGGGGAGTGCGAATCTCGTGGCTCATGTTGGCGAGAAACTCTGCCTTGGCCTGGGCAGCGGCCTCGGCGGCCTCTTTGGCCTGTCGCAGCTCGGCCTCGGATCGTTTGCGCTCCGTAATGTCCTGGAGCAGACCGATGGAGCCGATGGAGCGGCCCTGCTCATCGCGCATCTCCACCGAGGTGTCTGCGATCCAGCGCTCCTCGCCCTCGCGGGTCACGATCCGGCTATCCACAGTCCAGGCATCCACCTCGCCTTTTCGCACCTTGTCAAGCGCCTCCTCCGGAGAGAGACCGGCCAATGGGCCGCGACAGACATCCTCCAGGGTGAGAGCGGCCCACAGGTCCGGCGTCATCTCCTTGGCTGAGTAACCGGTCAGCGCCTGGATGCCTTCGCCCATGAAGGTGAAGGTCCAGGCGATCTCGTCTTTTTGGTAGGGGACGCCGCCGGCGGCGGCGATGGCGCGGCGATAGAGGTCTTCCAGCTCCCGCAGCCGCTTTTTCTCGTGATCGCGCTGGTCCACTGCTTGCAGCGCCTCACGCTTCTCCTGAAGCTCGCGGGCCTGACGGTTGACAGTCTCCTGCAACTGCCGGGCCTTGGCGGCGCGCCATACGAGCAGCAGACACGCGAGCAGCACACCGGCGCCCAAGCCCCACTCCAGAACCGGAGCTACGCTCGCGGCGGCGAAGCGCGCCCGCATGAGCAGATACACGCCGCCGGCCATCACCACCAACGCGAGCAGCGTATCCGGCAACGGCTGGCGGATGGCCGCCTGGGCCGCGAGCGATGCGGTTGATGACAGCCACGCCTTGAACCGCTCGATCACCATTGGCTCTCCCAGTAATTCACCAAGCTAGGCTTCCCAGACAGACGACCAAGACAGTTTACCAAGACGGAACCCCGCGCCGCCCGGCTAAGGCCGGGGGTTCCGCGCGGCCCTGCATAGGGCCAGGGCTTGGGGGATCGCTATGCTCAACCTACATCCAAACGCCTGGTTCGTCAAACTACAAGGAGCAAAGATGGATCTCGCTATCTCCACATTTTGACGATCAACCCGCAGAGAACAAGAGACATTGATGGAACCGGACACGACAAAAGTCGTAATCTCTGGGTTGCTGCACACCTAATACGGCAACCGCTGGCAGTGTCGCCAGCGGTTGCTGTCCTAGTATTCAATTATGCTGGTGCAGTTATCTGGACCTATTTGGGCCGCGACTACTGATAATAGCGCACCGGCGGCGCCAAGAGCCAGGGGCGGAGGGATGAACGCGGGCGGCCTGCCTGGCAAGCCGGTGGGCCGGTCGCATCACTCGCCGACAAGTCGAGCGGCTGCCCATCTACCTCGCGCAACACAAAGTCATTCCAGGCCGCCTTGGCTTCGGCAAGTGTATAGCCATAGTGAGCCTGCAAGACGGTCAATAAGGTCTCGCTTGGCCCCAGTAAGATCAAGCGCAGGTCTTGGTCGCTCAGCTCAGGGAAATAGGTCAAGAAGTTGGCACGGAATTGTGTCAGCACGCACGTCAACAGATGCTTGTCCATGGTTCTACCCTCCGTCGCCCTTCGTGGCGCTCATTGCCATCACAACCTGGCCCGATGGTTCAGCTCTATGTATTCAATGACGACGTTCTAGAACACCGATCCGTTGTGGCTTCATTCTGGCCGCCTTCACACCCTTTTGTCGGAAGGGCGACGGGTTCTTGCTCTAGCAGCTTTTCTAAAACTGACTACTCAGCCCATGGCCCCGCAGGTACAGGCTGATAAAATGAACGCAGTTTATCGGGCCTTTGTTGTACCCACCTGTATATACGCAAGTATAGCCGTATACGATGCGACCGGCGACGGCAAAATGAGCGAGGTCATCTGCCACATTTGTCTCAGATCGCCGGGCCAACCGACGGTATATGGCACGCAACATAAGCCACCTGGCCGGCCTCTATGCGACCGGCCGATGGCTCCATTATGTCAAACACTGCCGTGGCAGCGTTACAGTATAGGTTCGGGCGAGATGTACAGCGCGAAGGGTAACCAAGTGAGACCTTCTGCCGGTAGGGGGCAACGCCTAACATCAGCGCCGGCAGGGGGTCTTATCCTGTTTGGAGAGGTGGCCCAACCGGCCCCCAACCCAGCCAAGACCTAAAGATACTGCTCAAACCAGGCCAGCATGTCGTTCCATGCCTGGAGCGCCTGTTCCTCGTTGTAGCGTTCGCCGGTGTCGTTGTGGAAGGCGTGGCCGACGCCGGGATAAATTTTGATCTGATAGGTGACGCCCGCAGCCTTCAGCGCCTCCTCCAGCGCCGGAATGCCGGCATTAATGCGCTCGTCCTGCTCTGCATAGACCCCAAACACCGCTGCCCGGATGTTTGGCACGTCCTCCAGATCGGGGGCCGGCCCATAAAAGGGCACAGCGGCCTTCAACCCGGGCATGGCCGTAGCGCATTGCCAGGTGACGCCGCCGCCGAAACAATAGCCGTTCATGCCGATCCGTTCCCCGTCCACAAATTCCTGCCCGGCTAGGTAATCAAAGCCGGCCTGGAAGTCAGCGACATGGCGCTCGATGCCAGCGCCGGTCAGCAGGCCCGGGATCTCGTCGCGGTCGAGTGTGGGGGTTCCCCCTTCGCGCGCGAGCAGGTCAATGGCGAGCGCCGCATAGCCGGCCTTGGCGAACCGGCGGGCGACATCGCGGATATGAGGCGTTAAGCCTCGATTTTCGTGACAGACCAACACGGCAGGGTGGATGCCGAAATCCGCCGGAATCGCCAGATAGCCGGTAATCTCCTCCCCCTGGCTGGTCAACGTGACATCCTCCCCATGCACCGCCGGGTCGTCCTCCGACACGGAAAGGGGACTCTGCGCACCGGGCACGGCGCCGGTTTGGGCCGCGCCTTCCGCCTCGGCGGCGGGAGTAGGCGTCTCCGGCTCCGGGATGGGTTCGGTGGTGGCAGGCGCCTCGATGGGCTGGCAGCCGACAGCGAGCATGGCCGTGGCTGCCGCGGCCATGCTGCCGGTGATAAAGGCCACACGCCGGATGAAGGTACGCCGGGAAATCTCGCCTGCCCGATAGTCGTCGTAGAACTCCTCGATCAGGTACCGCTCGTACTTGCCTAGCCTTTTGCTTTCTGCCT
This sequence comes from Caldilineaceae bacterium, assembly GCA_035574055.1. Taxonomy (GTDB): domain Bacteria; phylum Chloroflexota; class Anaerolineae; order Caldilineales; family Caldilineaceae; genus QEUY01. The sequence continues at coordinate 271 of DATLZJ010000336.1, read as the reverse complement.
CCGCCATCAACCGTCTCTCCTTTCTAAACCGAGAGTTGAGCTAACCGCGTCGCCGGCAGATCTCGCCCTGTCCAATTCAACCTTGCGCGCTTGTCTGCTCTGCCATCTACCTCCTTCTGCCCTTCTCTGATCCTTTGCGCATTAAAATTCTGTGCGGTTCAGTCTCTGTTCTTCCTACGGCGTCGCTTCCTGCTTCAGATAACGGTCAAAGAACTCCACCGAACGGCTGAGCGCCACACCCAAATTGGCAGAAATATTGTGGTCGTCGCCC
>DATLZJ010000335.1:0-4096 GCA_035574055.1 Caldilineaceae bacterium | reverse complement strand
TCGCCCAGATGCGCGCCTTGCGCCAGGCGACCCGCCTGCCCCTGGCCGTGGATGAGGCCAGCGTCAGCCCTGCCGACTTTTTCCACTATGCCGCCGAAGGACTGGTTGACTATCTGGTGGTCAAGGTCACGCGCAGCGGCGGCATCTGGCCGACCCTCCAGCAGATCGCTGTGGCCGAGGCCGCCGGCTTGCCGCTTCTGGTCAGCGGCCTGACCGATGGGCTGCTGACCAAGATGGCAGTCTGCCAGACGGCGCTGGCCTTTGGCTTCGCCGGCCCGGCCGCGCTCAACGGCAGCCAGTTCACTGACGAGTCGGCGATCTTCCCTGATAAAGCGCGATGGGAGTATGGCGGCGCGGTTCACCTGGACGAGACGCCAGGCATCGGTGTGACGCCCGACGAAGAGGCGTTGCGCAAGCTGGCAGGTCATTGACGGTAAAGCACTCAAGTGAAGATAAGCAGGACAACGATGGGGGAAGCCATACTCTGGCAGCGGCTGGAGGCGGACCTGCGCTGTGCAGTGGATGCTTTTCCCGGCGTGGCGGGCGTGGCCGTGCGCGAGCTGAAGGGGCCTGGCGCCTGTGGGGTCAACGCCGATGAGGTCTTCCCCACCGCCTCGACCATCAAAATCCCGATCCTGGTGCAGCTTCTCTGTCGCGCCCATGCCGGCGAAATTGACCTCAGCCGCCGCGTGGCTGTGCCGCCGGATCAGCATGTGCTGGGCAGCGGGGTGCTGGCCTATCTGGCCGGGCCGGTGGAGATGACGCTGCTGGACCTGGCGATCCTGATGATCATCGTCTCCGACAATACGGCGACCAACCTCTGTCTGGAGGCGGCAGGCATGGCCGAGACCAATGGGCTGCTGGCAAGTCTGGGGCTGGTGGAGACGCAACTGCGGCGCAAGATGATGGACCACCTGGCCGCGGTGCGCGAGCTGGAGAATGTCTCGACGCCGGCGGAGCTGGTCACGCTGCTGGCGCTGCTCTATGAGGGGCAGCCGTTCCCCGCGGCGGCGGCCCAGGCTCTGGAGATCATGAAGAAGCCAAAGAACGGCTTCCTGAACAAGGCGCTGCCGCCTGGCACGGAGGTGGCGAACAAGCCCGGCTGGGTCGAAGGTGTGCGCTGTGACGCCGGCATCGTCTACTTGCCCCGCCGTCCCTATGCCATCGCGCTCATGACCAAATATGCGCCGGTGGACTCGGATGAGCATGAGCAGTTTCTGGCGGCGACAGCACGGCGGGTACACCGGACAATGGCGGCGCTCGACGGCAGCAATCGCTATGGCCGGTTGGTCTACTGAAGGGCAGGGGGAATCATGGCCGGCAGTGGACAGGAAGTCGTCGAGACGGTGGCGGCGCAGCTCCGCGCCTACTATGGGCCGAACGCGCAGGTGAGCGAGCTGACAGTCCTGAGCAACGGCTGGGAGAGCGATGTCTATGGCTTTCGCCTGCAAGCGGGAGCGCAGGAGCAGCGCTGTGTATTGCGCTGTTATTTCGGCAGGGAGGCGGCGCAGACCGCACGGCGCGAGGCCGCCGCGCTGCGTGTGCTGGCCGGGGCCGGTTATCCTGTGCCGGAGGTCTACCGGGTGGAGCCAGAGGGGGCGACGGTGGGGCGGCCCTTTCTGGTGATGAGCTACGCGCCGGGTGAGCTGTTATGGCGGCGTATGCTCGGCCCCGATGCCGCGCCTGACTATCTCGGCGACTTTTGCGCGCTGCTGGCGCGGCTGCACACCCTCCCTATCTCGCCAGATGAGGTAGACAGCGCGCTCATCCCCCGCAGGACAGCCGCGGAGCAAATCGAATTTCTGATGGGCTACACGGAACGCTTCGCCGTTCCCGGCTTTGCCCAGGCCGCCGCCTGGCTGCGGGCGAATGTGCAGCAGGTTCGTCCCGTGGCGCTCACACCTGTTCACTGGGACTTCCATCCGGCCAATGTGCTGGTGGCAGACGAGCGCCGCTACTGTGTGATTGACTGGACGCAGTTCGAGCTGACCGATCCCCGTTATGACCTGGCCTGGACGTTGTTGCTCATCGGGACGCAAGCCAATTGGACGGCGGCGGCTGCGGTGCGGCAGGGGTATGAGGCGCTCAACGGGCCGGTGGAAGACCTGGTATTCTTCGAGGCGGCGGCCAGCGCCAAGCGGCTCTTTGCCGTGCTGGTCTCGCTGATGCAGGGCGCCGAGACCTTGGGCATGCGCCCTGGCGCCGAGCAGATCATGGCCGGGCAGTTAGGTCCCATTGCCCACGTCTACCAGCATTGGCTGGCATTGACCAGCGTCCCCCTGGCCGCCGCGGAGGAACGCCTGGCGGCTTATCTCTAGGTCGTTGGCCGGTTCGGTGGTAGAATCAAGCGCAGGAGGACAGACCGATGGCCGCAGAGATGGCTAGACAGACGACCGTACAGACGACCGGCAAGGCAACTCCCGTTGCGGCAACCGCGTCCCCTGCCGAGCAGAGCTACCACATGACGCTCGACGAATTCCGCCGCCACGGCCATGCTCTGGTGGAGTGGATCGCGTCTTACTATGAAACCGTCGAGCGTTATCCAGTCCTGAGCCAGGTACAGCCGGGGGAGGTGCGCAGCCAATTGCCCGCCGAGCCGCCGCAACAGGGCGAAACCTTTGAGGCCATGCTGGCCGATGTGGAGCGGGTGATCCTGCCGGGTATCACCCACTGGCAGTCGCCCAACTTCTTCGGCTTCTTTCCCGCCAATAGCTCCGGTCCTTCCATCCTGGGTGAGTTGTTATCCGCCGGGCTGGGGGTGCAGGGCATGTTGTGGGCGACCAGCCCCGCCTGCACCGAGTTGGAAGCCCATGTGCTGGACTGGGTGGTCAAACTGTTGGGGCTGCCGGAGCGGTTTCTCTCCACCTCCGCTGGCGGCGGTGTGATCCAGGACTCAGCCTCCAGCGCGGCCCTCTGCGCGCTGCTGGCCGCACGCGAGCAGGCCACACACTTCCAGAGCAATGCCCAGGGCTGCGATGGCCGGTTGACCGCCTACACCTCGACCCAAGGCCACTCCTCCATCGAGAAGGCGGTCAAGATCGCCGGTCTGGGCCGGGAGAAGCTTCGGCTGGTGGAGGTAGACGAGGCTCACGCCATGCGCCCGGAGCGGCTGGCCGCCCTGATCGAGGCCGACAAGCGGGCCGGTCTGGCGCCCTGTTTTGTGGCGGCGACGGTCGGCACCACCTCCTCGACCGCCATTGATCCCCTGCCCGCCATCGGCGAGATTTGTCGGGAGCATGGGGTCTGGCTGCATGTAGACGGGGCGATGGCCGGCACCGCCGCGCTCTGCCCCGAATATCGTTGGATTCACCAGGGGCTGGAGCTGGCCGACAGCTACTGCTTCAACCCCCATAAATGGATGTTCACCAACTTCGATTGCACCTGCTTCTTTGTCGCTGACCGGCGGGCGCTGGTGGATGCGCTGACCATTCTGCCGGAGTATCTGCGCAACCAGGCCAGCGAATCGGGCGCGGTGATTGATTATCGGGATTGGCAGGTGCCGCTGGGCCGCCGCTTTCGGGCGCTCAAGCTTTGGTTTGTGATCCGCCACTATGGGGCCGAAGGGTTGCGCCACCACATTCGCCGCCATGTGGCGCTGGCCCAAGAGTTCGCCGGCTGGGTGAGAGACCATCCTGATTTTGAGCTGGCGGCCCCAGCGCCGCTCTCGTTGATCTGCTTCCGCCACCGGGGCGGCGATGAGGCGAACCAGGCCATCTTGGATACCCTGAACCGCAGCGGCGATCTCTTTCTGACCCACACCAGGCTCGACGGTCGTCTGACCCTGCGCATGAGCATCGGCCAGACCCAGACCGAGCGGCGCCATGTCGCGCAGGCGTGGGAGCGGATCGTGGCCGCCGGGAGGGCCTGGCAGGAGGGATGAGCTTCACGTTGAGTCAATTCGTACACCAGCGTTTAGGAGTTTCGCTACGTCAGCGGCATGCCTAAATTGTAGATGCGGCAGGATGCCGCACCTAACAATTTAGGCAAGCCGCTGACGTAGCGAGACTCCTAAACGCTGGTGTACGAATTGACTCAATGTGAAGCTCGTCCCTCCTGCCAAGCCCTCCCGGCGGCCACGATCCGCTCCCACGCCTGC
>DATLZJ010000334.1:0-3405 GCA_035574055.1 Caldilineaceae bacterium | reverse complement strand
GGTCCACCACGTCCAGGGCTGGAGGAGCCAGACGCGCCCTATGCCCAGGTAGACGGGAACCATCCACTCATGCTCGAATATGAGGTCACCGCCGATGACCTGGAACGGGGCGGCCAATGGCTCGTCCAGGTTGTGAACCTGAACGGCGGCAGCGTGGATGGCCGGCTCGACATTGATATGGACCGGCACATGTTCGCCCAGCAGTTGCGGCTAGATGTGCCCATGGTCGAGCAGACATTGCTCGGCGACGGCGACAGCCTGGCCTATGTCCTCGATGTCCCGCCCGGCGCGGGGACGCTCACCATCGAGATGGCCGGCCCGTCTGAGGCCAGCTTTGACCTCTTTGCTCGTCCCTCGGTCCCGGTACTGCCGGGAGCCAGGGCGTGGCGCGGCGCGGGCGAGGGCTCCCAAAGGACCATCCGGCTGGCAGACCCGCCGCCGGGCATCCTCCATATCCTGGTACGCTCTGCCGCGGGCGAGGGCCGCTTCCAGCTAAGCGCGACGACCCAAGACAACGCCCAGACGCCCAACCTACCGCACTCCTTTGTACCGGGTAGCCTGCGCCGTGTTGATCCGGAACGCGCCGCCGATGGGTTGAACCTGCGCACCGGCGCCGGCGTCAACTACCCCGCCTTCCTCAGCATCCCCCCCAACGCCGTCGTTGCCATCCTCGGCGATCCGGTGGAGGTGAGCGGCAGCCCGTGGGTGCGTGTGCGCTACCCCGCCGCCGGTCGCAGCGGGTGGGTGAACGGCAGCTTTCTGTTGCCGCCTGCCGCCGATGATCCTCACCATCTCTTTAGCGGCGACCCACGCAACAGCGCCTTCCTCTGTGATGGCGGATTCCAGTCCGACTGTGACTTTGGAAACTGCGCCCTGGACCATCGCCTGGTCTGGGGTCCCTTCTGCCGCGAAGCTGACCATGATGGCATCCGCCCCGGTCGTTACGCGGTGACGGTGGACGGCTCCGGGCGCGTCCAGGCGGGCGCAACCGACTTTGGATCAAGCGAAGCGTTGTTCTCCTTGGGCCGCCATGAGCTGCAACTGCCGGCGAGCTTTGAATTTTGCTGGCCGGGCCGGGAACCCAACGGCTATGGCTTTGAGACGATTGTCACCAGCCAGGACGCCGGCGCGACAGTCACCGGCATCACCTTGACCTATCAAGGCGAGAGCTGCACCTTGAGCGCCCTCCCGCCGGAGCCATCCGGCCTGGTCGCCGAGATCGTCCAGACCGGCCCCATGTCCCAAGCGCCGGAGGTAGAACGCAGGTTGGTCTTTGAGGTCATGGCGTTGGATGCCGGCCAGGGTCTGATGGACGGCGCGGGCATCGAGAACGTGAGGCTGGAAGTCTACGACGGCGATGGCAATCTGGTCTACGCCAAGACCGAGGTCAGCGCGGGCTATTGCGCCTTTGGTGGAGGAACGCCCGACTGCGGCGTGTGGGACTTTGTGCGGGCGCGCAACCGCTGGCCCAACGGCAACCGCTTCACCCCCGGCCCTCACCTGCTGTTCGCGACCGCCAATGCCCAGTCGGGCGAGCAAGCTACAGTGGAGATGGTTGTTGATTTGCAGTAACCTGGGCTAAACGCGCTGCCGTGTGACGGAGACGAGCAGGGGCATCTCTGCCACACGGCAGCTAGGGCCGACGACGGCCAAGCCAACCTTCTTATAGCGGCGCCTCTCATGCCCGCAACCACGGGCGTTTGGCGGCCGCGGCCGCATGTTTTGCCATCAGCGTCTGAATGCCGGTAATCGCGTCGGCGGTGGCCTTGTCTACCTGCTCATGCACCGTTGCCGGATCGTTGGCGTAGGTCAAGTGTACCCAATAGGTGTTGTAGATCAACCCCAGCCAAGTGATGAACTGGAGATTCTCCTCCAGCGCCTGGAGCGGGCGCACCAGGCAGAAGCCAAGCACCGAAGCCAAGCTGATGCCGCCGAAGAGCGCCGCTGTCCACCCTGAGCGCCCGCTGAAGGCCAGCGCAGCCGCCACGATAAACGCCGCGACGCCTAACCCAAAGAGAATCCGGTAAAGCCAGACTGTTGTCCAATAGGGGTTCATGAAGCCCTGGAGGATCTGCTGGAACATGGTCTGGTTATTATTTAACTGTTGCTCGATGTGCTTGCGCCAAGCGGGCAACAGTTCTGCGTCAATCTCACCGCTGCCCGGCGGCGGCAGCGCTGGCGCGGGCAACGCGGCCGGCCCGGCGAGACCTGCGCTCAGGGGCCGCAGCGGCGTCAAGGTCGCCGCCGGTTGAGATTCCACCTGGATCAGCGTCCAGACCCGGTCGCCAAAAAGCTCGTCCTGGGGGTTGCTCATTTGCCAGGTGCTGAGATGGACGCCCGCTTCCGCGGGCGCGACCTGCTCCACCTCCACTTGAACCTCTTCGCCCGGCGCGCACGCCGGCACAGCCACCTGCGGCGGCGCGCCCAGACTCTTATGGCCGGTCCAGACCAGCTTATAACCGGGGGAGCGCCAGGCTGTCGTGCCGGTGTTGCGCAGCGTCCAGCGTTGGATAAAGCGCGCCCCAGGCCGCAGCGTAGTCAGGTCGGGGACGGCGTCGCTGCCGGGTACATATGCGGCGGCGTCCACCTGAACCATGCCTGCCCGCGTTCCTCGCTGAAAGACGATGTAGTAGGAATGGTGGCCTATCGAGTTGCCAGTGCTGCCGTCCGCCGCCGCCTCGTCCGGGTGGTTGGCGTGCAGGTTCACCACTGTGTCGCTGGGCAGGTCGCCGCCGATGCGCACCCAAAGCCGCTGGCTGCGCTCGATGGGCACATTGGCCGCCGGCTCCATCTCGCCTTTGTCGAAAGCCACCGGAGGCGATGCCTCGTCAGCGGTCTGTCCTTCCCAGCCCCACTCCAGCCGCAGCCCTGGCTCGCGCACGCGCTGGCCCTGCTCGTCCAGCGCCTCCACATAGACGTGGTGCTTGCCGCTGTTCTCCTCCGCCGTCAGGTGATGGATACCGATCACCCGCCAAGCTGGCGCCTCATCGGGCGCATCCGCTTGTTTGACCTGCACCGCATACGCCGCGGCATCGTTGAGTGGGGCCGGGTCGTCATGGGCGAGGAACGTTTGGTTGTAGCGGCGAAAGTCAAAGCCCACCAAACCGCCAAAGGCCCCCGGCCCAGGGAGCAGCCCGGCAAACCCGCTGACGCCTGCCGCTACCCTGGCGGCAAGTCCCTGGAAGAGCGAGCGGAGCGCGCCGAAGTCGTCCAGGTTGGCCCCTACGCCCACGTCGTTGTCGCCGTCGCCGATCTCGGGCGTATGGATATAGCCCCACGGCATATAGCCGCGCGCGCCCAACCCATACCAGCGGTCGGCATGTTCCTGGTATTTGGGCGTTCGGTCGGGGAAGAGCCGGCGGTCAAAGCCTGCCTCCTCCACGATAAAGGGTTTATTGAGGCGGG
>DATLZJ010000333.1:0-3565 GCA_035574055.1 Caldilineaceae bacterium | reverse complement strand
CCGCCGGCGGGAAGCCCTCCAGGGCTACCTGCTGGTGGCCCCCATTATCCTGCTCTTTGCCGCGCTGATCTTCTACCCCTTCTTCAACGCCATCTGGATCAGCATGACCGACAAGGTCATCGGCACAGACGGCAAGTTTGTCGGTCTCGCCAACTATCGCTATCTGCTGCGCTGGCCCGACTTCGAGCTGATGTTCCTCAATACCTGGACCATCGCCATCGTCGGCGTCGCAGCCAAGTTTGTGGTCGGCATGGGCGCGGCGCTGCTGCTCAATGCCGAGTTCCGCGGGCGGACGATCCTGCGCGGCCTCTTTATGTTGCCCTGGGCGCTCCCCACCTTTGTTGCCACGCTGACCTGGCGCTGGCTCTACGACTACCAGAGCGGCGTCATCAACACCATCCTCCAGCGCACCGGGCTGATCGCGGAGCGCATCTCCTTCATGGGCAACCCGGACCTGGCGCTGTGGGCCATCATTGTCCTGGTGGTCTGGAAGGGCTTTCCCTTCTTCACCATCTCCTATCTGGCCGGGATGCAGGGCATTCCCACCGAGCAGTATGAGGCGGCCAAGGTGGACGGCGCAAATGGTTGGCAGCAGTTCCGTTTCATCACTCTGCCCAGCCTGCGCCATGTCATCTTGATCACCTGCCTGCTCTCGCTGATCTGGACCTCCAACACCTTCGAGATGGTCTACCTGTTGACCGGCGGCGGCCCCTCCAACCGGACGCAGGTCTTCACGGTGATGACCTATAAGCTGGGCGTGGTCAACGCCCGCATCGGCGAGGCGGCGGCGGTGCCCATGCTCTTCTTCCCGATCCTCCTGGGGCTGATCGTCATCGTCTCGCGCTATATGCTCAAGGAGGACTAGATGGCCGCTCCCGCCCTTAGCTACCGCGCCCAGCGCCGCATCGGCCGCGTTTTGTTCTTTGCGGCCCTGTTGATCTATCTAATCTGGGTGCTTTTTCCTTTCTACTGGATGATCGTCACCTCGCTGCGCCCCGACCGCGAGATGTATTCCAAGGAAACGACCCTCTGGCCCCAGACGGTCATCCTCGACCATTACGCCACCGAGATAGACCGTTATCAATTCTTGCAGCGCTTAGGCAACAGCGTCCTGGTCGCCAGCGTCACCACGCTCTTGACGGTGGTGGTCAGCAGCCTGGGCGCCTTCAGCATCACCCGGCTGCGCTATCCGGGCCGCGGCGCATTGGCCCGCTCGATCCTGCTGGTCTACCTGATCCCCAGCTCGTTGCTCTTCATCCCGCTCTACATCATCATGTACCGGGTCGGGCTGGACAACACCCGCTTTTCGCTCATCATCACCTATCTGACCTTCAGCGTCCCCTTCTGCACGTGGATGCTCATGGGCTACTTCCGGGGCATTCCGCCCGACATGGAGGAAGCCGCGCTGATTGACGGCTGCACCCGGCTCCAGTCCTTCTATAAAATCTTGCTGCCATTGGCCGGTCCGGGCCTGGTGGCGGCAGGCATTTTCTCCTTTACCCTGGCCTGGAACGAGTTCCTCTATGCGCTGGTTTTTATCACCAGCAGCCAGCTCCAGACCGTACCCGTGGGGTTAGCCGCGCACATCGTAGCCGACATTTACATGTGGGGACCGCTGATGGCCGGCGCGACCATGGCCGCGGTGCCGGTGGTGATCCTCTACATTGTGGCCCAGCGGGCGCTGGTGCAGGGGCTGTTCGCCGGCTCGGTGCGCGGGTGACGGTTGCCCATGCGGATCACTAAGCTTGAAACCCTCATCGTCAAGCCGCGCTGGGTCATCCTCAAAATTCACAAGCTGCTGGGCGGTCCTCTGCGCGACCGCATCAAGGTCTATGCCCACTGCCGGGGTGAGACGCCGGACGCCCTGGCCGAGCATGGCTGGCCGCTTGTTGCCCAGGGCTTTCTCGCGCTTAAGACGCACGCGTTTTAGTCCGTTTGATTGATACTTCGATTGACAAAGCGCGGGCGGCTGTGCTACCATGCCCCTCGCTCCAAATGGTCAGACCATTCAATCGGTTGTTCCATCGGCCCAAAGCCAGTCTTTGCTCGCGGCCACGGCGCTTGCAGCAACGGCGTGATAGACTTCGCCGGTTTCTGGATGACATCCTCAGGTTGAATTCACTTGCCATGCTGTATGCCCCTGCCGCGCCAGCAACATTGCCGGTCTTCGGTCCACGTCAACGCAAGTTTACCTTACTTCTTGCTCGGTTTAGCCACACAATTTGCTCGAGTACTGATTGCTCAACTACCGATTGCCCAATCACTAAGGAGGCTCCATGTCCAATCCAAAGCACCTTTCGCGGCGCGACTTCTTGCGCGCCGCCTCGTTCAGCGCCGTCGGCGTTGCCCTGGCGGCCTGCGCGGCGCCTGGCGCGGCGCCGGCCCAAACGGGTGAATCGGGCGAAGCCGCGCCCCCAGGTGAAAAGATCACCATCCGCTTCCATGCCCGCATCGGCCAGCAGGAAGACACCCTCTATGACATGCAGATGCCCAAGTTCATGGAGGAATATCCCAATATCGAGCTTGTCAAAGAATCCTTCCCCGGCGAAGAGTTTTCTACCAAAATCTCGACCATGCTGGCGGGCGGCACCCTGGGCGATGTGATCTGGAGCGCGCTGGGCCAGGCCAAGATTCAGTTTGCCTGGGCGCAGGGGCAAATTGCGCCCATTGACGACCTGGTGGAAGCCCAGAGTGTAGACCTGAGCGAATGGTATCAGGGCTGTCTCGATGCCATTACCGTCGAGGGCAACCTGCTGGGCCTGCCCTTCAAGGCGCACCCCGGTCTCGCCATTGTCTATTACAATCAGACCGCCATTGAAGAGGCCGGCCTTGAGCCGCCCGCGAATGACTGGACCCAGGAGCAGCAGATCGAGCTGGCGAAGGCGCTCACCAAGAGCGAGGGCGACCGCACCACCCAGTTCGGCTATCTGCCCAGCACCACCTGGAAGGCGTTTGTTACCCTCACCCGCGCCTTTGGCGGTGAGTTGATCAGCGAGGACGGCACCCAGTTCCTGCTGATGGAAGATGCAGGCCGGCAGTCGGTCAACTATCTCTACGATCTCTTCCACACCCACCAGGTCGCGCCCAAGCCGGACCAGATGGTGGGCGCCGGCAACGACATGTGGATCAGCGGCGTGCTGGGCCTCTACCAGGGCGGCACCTCCGTCTCGGTCACCGGCAGCGCCATCGGCGATAAGTTTGAGTGGATGGTGGTGCCCAACGCGATTGGGCCGGGCGGCGTCGGCGGCTCCGACTTTGAGGTGGACGCCTACTGTGTCACGACCACGACCCAACACCCGGATGAGGCCTTCCTGTGGGTCCGCTACCTGTGCAACCGGGACAGCGGCGTCCAGCTCGGTTTGATCGGCGGCACAGTGGGCGGTCGCCCGGATGTCTACGGAGCCGAAGAGCTGCTCCAGTTCCCCTTCCGCGTAGTCTTCAAGGAAGTGATGGACAACGCCATGGCGAGCCGCATCACGGCCAACTGGCGGCAGGAAGAGGCCGAGAACGCCTTTGCCCAGTTGACCCAGCCGCTTTGGGCCGGCGAGGAAGAGCCGACCGAAGC
>DATLZJ010000332.1:0-7931 GCA_035574055.1 Caldilineaceae bacterium | reverse complement strand
GAGCTGGGGCGAGGTCACTTCCAGCACATCGGGCGAAGCGGCCCAGCGCCCCACCGGTCTTGGCAGGACCGCCACCGTTAACTTCTGGTCGCGCGGCGGCCCCTTCAGCCCCAACAGGCGATACATGCCCACATAGGCGTTTTCCAGCTCCTCGGCGGCGGCCAGAACCGCCTGGCTATCGCGCGCATAGTAGCTAAAGCGCAAATGCTCGGTCTCGAAGGTGCGGCGCTCGCCCCAATAGCTGATCGGCGGTACGGTGCGGAGCCAGTTTTGCCCCTCGCGGCGGTAGAAGCGAGTCTCCCGATAAGGGCTGGTCTGCCACCACTCAAAGGCTGGTTGCTCCGTCACCACCGTGGCCTGCATCAAGTGGCCGTCTAGCCCTTCGACGGTGCGCACATAGATCAGCTCAGCGTGATAGTCCGGCTGGTCGTCAATGCCGGACCGCCAATAGTCGCGCCACTCGTCGTGCCAGGACTCATCAATCGTTGGGTCAATCAGGCTTTCAAATAGCGCCCGGTCGCGGGTGCGCCAGGCGCGGTTCTCGTGGTTCAAGGCGAACTGGATGCCGTCCTGGGCGACCACCCGTTCCCGTTCCGCAGGCGTCAGGGCAGCCCCGGCAGCCGCACAGACGATGACCAGGAACAGGCTCAACGCCCGCACCAACCGGTTCACAACCAGGCGTTCGCCTGCCGAGAGACCAAAGCTCCAGGCGTCGCCTGCCTCGCCTCCACTTTGCCAGCCTTCGAGCTGGTTCTCCTCGATGATCCACTCGAATATGATCCGCTGCTGCGCCATCGGTTGCCTCCTGTGGAACCGAGCCGTCGGGCGCGGGCATTGGGCAAGCGGGGATACCCTGTGCGTCCGAAACCTCACCGCACGATACATGGCCGCACGATACATGGCCGCACGATACTACGTGGAGTGGCGCTAGCATACCGTCGGCGCCGGCAAGAGTCAGTAGAATGGGATACGGTTGTGCAGACAGCAGCCGCGCGACCACTCCCAGCGGGGCCGGCTGCTCAATCCAGCCTGCTCATCCCGCACAACAAGGACACACAAAGCGAGTACACAAAGAGTAAACGTCGGAGCGTGCAGCCGGGATTGGCAGCGGCGGCGGCGCGCCTGCCGGTCACTAGACCAGAGGGAGCGCAACACCGCCGCTGGCAACGGTCCAGCCGGCTATCCTACACGACCCGGCGCGAACGGCGAGGAGTCCACAAGTAGGCGCAACAAGTAGGCGCAAGCGGAAGAGGGTAAGAATCCGTTTCGCCGCAGCCGATTGGGTAGCCTGTTTGGGGACAATCTTAGGCAAGCGCAACGGCTTTGTCAAGCGATTTTTGAATCATGGAGGGCGCGGCGGGCCGCTTCCCAGCCCAACATGGCCTTTTTGCGGGCGGCGCCCCACCGGTAGTCGCGCACCAGCCCGCCAGCGCGGATCACCCGGTGGCAGGGGATCAGATAGGCGATGGGGTTGCTGCCCACCGCGCTGCCCACGGCGCGCGCCGCGCTGGGCTGCTCGATGGCCTGCGCCAGGTCCGCATAGGTGCAGACGGCGCCCATCGGCACCCGCAGCAGCGCCGACCAAACTTTGACCTGAAAGTTGGTTCCCTTCACCAGCAGCCGGAGCGGGGCCGGGTCCACCCCCGGCGCGGTCTGGAAGATGCGCGCTGCCAGGGGCGCGGTGGCCGCCGGGTCGTCGCGCAGCAGCGCCGCCGGCCAGGCGAGCCGCAGCGCCAATATCGCCTCGTCCCAGGTCAGCCCTTGCCCGCCGTGATCGAGAAAATGGAGCGCACAGACGCCGCGCGCGGTGGCGGCCAGCAGCGCTTCGCCAAAGGGCGTGGCATGGCGCCCATAGGCGATTTCCAGCCCTGCGCCCTGTTCCTTATATTCGCCCGGCGTCACGGCCTCCAGCGTGACAAAGAGGTCGTGAAGCCGGCCCGGGCCGGATAGCCCCGCGCCATAGGCAGCCTCCAGCACGCTGCGCGACTCCTCCAACAGACCTTTGGCGTAATTGACCGTCAGGAATTGCAGAAAGCGTTTGGGGCTGATCCCCGCCCAGCGGGTGAAGACGCGTTGGAGGTGGAAGGGGCTGATGTGAAGCTGGGCGGCCAGCTCGTCCAGGCCCGGTTGCTCCTGAAAGTGCGCCTCTAAGTAGGCAATGGCCTGGGCAACCAGCGCATAGTCGGCAGCCTGCTCAAGCGCGGTCTGTTCAAGCGCGGTCCGGCTCATCGAATCCATCGGCTCCTGCATCATGGTCTCTATTGTATCGTAGTTGCACTCGCGGCGCATGGTCTAGTCCTATCTCCTCTGAAATTGACGCTGGCTGGAGTCTACCCGGCGCGGCCAGCCTTTGCCACCCGATTCTTGCGGAAAGACGGCAGGGTGGGCTACACTCGACAAAACAGCTTACGCAACGCGAAAGGACAACCCAGCCCCATGGCCCCCACTGCCATCCCCATCTTTGACGGTCACAACGATACCCTGTTGGACCTGCATCTGCCCCTGCGCCGCGAGAAAGCCCCGCGCACCTTCTTCGAGCGCAGCGACCGCGGCCATATTGACCTGCCCCGCGCCCAAGCCGGCGGCCTGGGCGGCGGCTTCTTTGCCATCTTCACCCCGACCGACAAGACCAAGCCGGAACCGGCCCCGGGAGCAGAAGCCAAGGGAGACAAGGCGCAATCTGCCCCACCGCCGGCGCCCCAGGTCGACCACACCTATGCGCTCAAGTTCACCGTAGACATGGCGGCGTTGCTTTTCCGGCTGGAACGGGAGGCCGCAGGCGCGCTCAAGGTGGTGCGGCAGGCGGATGAGCTGGCCCACTGTCTCGATAACGGCATCTTTGCCATGATCTTCCACATTGAAGGGGCCGAGGCCATTGACCCGGAGCTGCGCGCGCTGGAGGTGCTCTACCAGGCCGGGCTGCGCTCGCTCGGCATCACCTGGAGCCGGCCCAACAGCTTCGCCACCGGCGTCCCCTTTGCCTTTCCCCAGTCGCCCGATGTGGGGCCAGGGCTGACCGAGGCAGGCAAGGCATTGGTGCGCGCTTGCAACGAGCTGGGGATATTGCTGGACCTGTCGCACCTCAACGAAAAGGGCTTCTGGGATGTCGCCAAGCTCTCCCAGGCCCCACTGGTGGCGACTCACTCCGGCGCTCACGCCCTCTGCGCCTCGACGCGCAACCTGACCGATCGGCAACTGGACGCCATTCGCGACTCCGGTGGGGTGGTGGGGGTCAATTTCCACGTCGGCTTTCTGCGCGCCGACGGGCGTAGCGACCTCCCCACCTCCCTGACCGAAATCGTGCGCCATGTGGACTATATGGTGGAGCGCATGGGCATTGACCATGTGGCGCTTGGCTCCGATTTCGACGGCGCGACCATGCCCGACGATTTAGGCGATGTGGCCGGGCTGCCCAAGCTGGTGGAGGCGCTGCGCGCCGCCGGCTACGACGATGCGGCCCTGCGCAAGATCGCCTATGAAAACTGGCTGCGCGTCCTGGCGCAGACTTGGCGCAACGGCGAGGGTTAACCGTGATTGAGGCACAGCGGGCCAACCCCCCGTTTCTAAGGAACTATGCGTCTCGTATCCTCGTTACAGCGCATAAGGGACGCTGCTTGGCGGCAACCCCACCGCCAGGCAAGTAGCAACAGAAGGGAAGCGGCCTGATGCAACCCATTCATCGGATGAACACCAAGACAAAGACCAGAACCAGGGGAAAGACAGAGTGGGCGCGCCGCCGCTGGCTGGCCCTGGCGCTGGCGGCGCTGGTCGTTCTGGCGTTGGCGACGCCCGTCTGGGCCGGCGATGATGACAATGATGGCAAAAAAGGCCGGGGACGCGGCCAGGACAAGGAGAAACAGGAGCAGCGCGCTCAACAGCAGGAGTGGAAGGCGGCTCCCCTTTTCTGGTTTGTGGTCTCGATGTTGGAGCAACGCCAGGGAAGCTGGCGTCTCATCAGCGACCAGAGCGCCGACCAAAGCCTTGTTGTAGACAATGACCAGAGTAGCTGGCGCTTTGTAGACGAGAGCAAGCCGGGCGCGCCCACGCCCAATGGCGCGCAGGTGCAAGTTGGCGCACAGGCGCCCGCCGGCGAGACTGCCGCACAGTTCGTCATCGGCTCCAGCATGGAGGCGCTGACCCTGCAAAACCTGGACCCCAGCCTGCGCGGGCTGCGGCTGGATGCATTGGAGCGGCTGTCCTACTGTACCTTCCTGGTGGATGCGCCGCTGCCCTATGCCGTCATGTTGCAGATCAACATAGACGCCAACCTCGACGACGAGGAGCGTGGCTGGCAGGGGCGTCTGGTCTTTGAGCCGTTCCGCAACGGCGCCGTTATCCAGGGCGAATGGCAATGCTGGGATACGCTGGCCGGCGCTTGGTATGCCACCGGCGGGCCGGTCGCCGCTTTCGCCAACCTCCAAAGCCCCCAGCCGCTCGACGCTATCCTAGCGCGCTTCCCCGACCTAGGCTTCCATCCCGATTTCGGGGGAATAGTCCTGCGCGCCGGCGATGGATGGGCGACCTTCGATGGCTATGTGGACGGGGTGCTGTTGAGCACTGCCCAGGAGACATGGCTCTACGACTTTGAGGGGCCGGGGGCCGCCAAGGGCGAGCAGACCATCAGCGACCCGGGCGCAGGTGGCGGCAACGACAACAACATTCGCCGCATCAGCCTCAGCGACAAGGATGCCTGCAAGGACGGCGGCTGGCGGGCCTGGGGTTTCCGCAACCAGGGCCAATGCGTCTCTTATGTCAATTACCTGAACAACCATCCTGCGCCTGCCGAAGCGCGCAGCCGCGAGGACGGTTAACCACCGGCCATCATCCATTGCCATCCACACCCAAACGCTAGAGAGACTCTGAAACGCCATGAGCCACCCCACCTTGGCCTTCACCAAATTCCGCGTCTGGCAGGTGGTTGTCCCCGGTCGCGAGGATATTGTCTCGGCCCCGCCGCCCGAGGGCACGCTCTACCGGGATAACTTGAGCTGGTCGCAAATCCCCATCCATCTCGTCGAGGGCATCACTACCGAGGGCTTCACTGCTGTGGGCGAATGCGAGCGGGGCGCCTCTGAGGAGGCAGTGACGGCCACGCTGCGCGAGTTGGTGGGGCGCAACCTGCTGGACCTCTCGCCGGCGACGGTCTGGATGCAGCCGCGCGAGGCCAACGGCTTGCCCATGAGCTATCCATCCTGGTCTTGGCAGTCAGCCGGCGGGCGCAGCTATTGGATTCTGGAAACACTCTGGTTCGATGCAGTCGGCAAGGCGGTCGGGCTGCCTGCGCACCGGCTGATGGGCGGCGCGGTGCGCGACGTGGTAGCGGCAGACTTCTGGGCCAACCGGCCGCCAGCGCACACATTGGCCGCCCTGGTGGCCGAGGCCATTGACCGCGGCCTGCGCGGCCTAAAGATGAAGTGTGATAGCACAGGGGACATGGTGCGGTCGCTGGTCGCCATTGCCAACGACGTGCCGCCCGATTTTCGCTTCACCATTGACCCCATGTACGCCTGGCGCTCCCTGCGCGAGAGCGCTCGCTATTTCGAGCAGCTTGCCCGGCTTGAGTTCCCCATCCAGATCGAAGACCCCTTCCCTCTCAATGTCGAGGATGACTGGCGGCGGGCGCGACAGATCGGCCCCATGACCATCGTCTGCCACCCACGCCGCGCCGACCTCTTCCGCCACGCCCTGCGCGAAGAACTGGCCGACGCCTACAACCTGGGCGGCGGGAGCTGTCTGGAGTTCCTCCAGACCAGCCAGGTGGCGGAATTCTTCAGCAAGGATTGCTGGCAGGGCAGCTCGATTGAGATGGGCGTCTTGCAGGCGCTACGCCTCCACGCCGCGGCCTGCGCCCGCAACTGTGTGCTGGCGAGCGACCTTTGCAGCGAGTGGGTGCGCGAGCACACGCTGGTCACCCCGCGCATGGAGTACCGAGACGCCGGGGCCGTGGTGCCCAACCGCCCCGGCCTGGGGGTGGCGCTGGACCATGCCGCCGTCGAAAAGTATACGGTGAAGACCTTCGAGATCGGCTAGTACGCCTTGCAATATCTCATCGTTCAAGGGAACAGCCGCCCCGTAGGGGCGGCATCGGCGCCGCTGGCGGCGCGCACGTGCCAGCCCCATGAGAGCGTGCGGTCAGGATACCGCCCCTACGAGGTCAACTCTCTTGTAGGTGCAGCATCCTGCTGCACAGACGTGTCCAGCCAGAGTGTGCGGTACGGATACCGCACCTACGCGTTGAACACTGGCATTGCATCGTAGGGGCGATATCCGTACCGCCCGTGGCTGCCGCACCGCATTGACCGCTGCCCAGTGCGCGCGATACCGGCGGTATTTTGTAAAGCTATAAGCAACCCTGGGCGCTGCCCGCTGTAGACAACGGCCCTTACCGGATGACCTCCAGCCCGCCCATGTAGGGGCGCAGCACCTCCGGCACGGCCACCGAACCGTCCGCCTGCTGGTAATTCTCCAAAATGGCGATAATGATGCGCGGCAGCGCCAGGCCAGAGCCGTTGAGGGTGTGGACAAACTCCACCTTGCCCTCCTCGGTGCGATAGCGGATATTGGCGCGCCGCGCCTGGAAATCCCGGAACCAGGAGCAGGAGCTGACCTCCAGCCACTCCTGGCAGCCTGCGGCCCATACTTCGATGTCATACTTCATCGCGGCCACGAAGGAAAGGTCGCCGGTGGCGATCATCACGCGGCGATAGGGCAGCCCCAGGCGCTCGACCAGCTCTTCGGCATTGCGGACCAGGCTCTCCAGCTCGGCGCGTCCCGTTTGCGGCGTGACAAACTTGACCATCTCCACCTTTTCAAACTGAAGCACCCGCTTGATGCCGCGCACATCCTTGCCCGCCGAAACCTTTTCGCGGCGGAAGCAGGGCGTGTGGGCCACATAGTAGAGCGGAAGCTGCCTGGCATCCAGAATTTCATCCCGGTGGAGGTTGGTGACAGGCACCTCGGCGGTGGGGATCATCCAGTAGTCTTCCTCGATGTCCCGGAAGAGCACATCGCCGAACTTGGGCAGGTTGCCCGTCCCCACCATACAGTCGCGGCGCACCATAAAGGGCGGGTAGACCTCCTCATAGCCATGCTCGGCCAGATGCACGTCGAGGAACCAGTTGATCAGCGCGCGCTGGAGGCGGGCAGCGCCCCCCTTGAGCACATAGAAACGGCTGCCGGCCAGCTTGGCCCCCCGCTCGATGTCAATGATGTCCAGCTTTTCGCCCAACTCCCAATGGGGCAGCGGCGTAAAGTCGAACTCGGGCAGCTCGCCATGTTGGCTGACCACCACATTGCCTGATTCGTCGGGTGCGACGGGCACTTCCGGGTCGGGCGGGTTGGGGATGCGCAGCATGGCGTCCTCGAATTCGGCCTCAACCACCCGCAGCTCGGCGTCCAACTGCTCGATCTCAGCGCCGATCTCGCTCATGCGCGCCTTCAGCGCGTTGGCGGCCTCAATCTGCTTCTCGCGCATCAACTGGCCGACCTGTTTGGAGCCGGCGTTGCGCTCGGCGCGCAGCTTCTCCACTTGAGTCAGAATCTGGCGGCGGCGCTCATCGAGCGCCAACGCCTGCTCCCAGGGGGCATCAGTCGCGTTGAGCTTCTCCATCGCCTCGGCCAGCGCGGCCCGGTTCTCCCGCATCCAACGAATGTCCAACATAGTCTGGTCTCCCCTTCTTCCTCCGCTAAGACGCTGAACGAAATGAACTCGACAAAATGAATCGAAACAAAGCCAATAGAAAAAGCCCCTTGCCTGTTGACCAGGACGAAGGAGCCTTCGTGGTGCCACCTGACTTCGCGACCGCCGGCTTCAAGGGAAATGCAAGAAGCGGCAGCGCCTCATTGCACGGTAACGGTGTGGGCCGCCCGGCCATTGCCTGCCGGGAACTCGAGAGGTGCTGGCGGCGCTCTGTCCGGTTGCCTCACACCCG